>JBBITY010000133.1:7733-8390 GCA_037440565.1 Desulfurellales bacterium | reverse complement strand
CGAATCGGGCGAGCAACTCGCTCGGCGATGCGCTGCCCCCTCCGGCCAGCAGGTCCAGGTACTTGGGAACGAATGACGCGCCCTCCTCGCGGTACAGCTCGTACAAGGCCAGCACCAGCAGCTCGCCGAAGCTGTACGCATAGCAGTAGAAAGGCGTGTGGATGAAGTGCGGAATGTACGCCCACCACCAGCGGTAATCATCCGTCAGGGTCACGGCGTCACCGTACATCGCCGCATTGGCCTCCAGCCACATGGCCCCGATCTGCTCGCTCGACAGCTCGCCCTCGCCGCGGCGGCGATCGTGCAGGCGCTGCTCGAAGCGCGTCAGCGCCACCTGGCGAAACACGGTGCCGAAGGCCTCTTCGATGAATTCGCAGAGGAGCGCGAGGGCAGCGCGCGGATTGCGCTCCTGGCGGCGCAGGCGTTCAAAGACCAGCAGTTCCGCGAAGACGCTCGCCGTCTCGGCCATGGTGAGCGCCGTCTCACTCTGCAAGTAGCCGCGGTCGCGGGCCAGGTACTGGTGAACCCCGTGGCCGAGCTCGTGCGCCAGCGTCATGACGTCGCGCGGCACCCCCGTGTAGTTCAGCAGCACGTACGGGTGCACGCTCGGCACCGTGGACGCGGAGAACGCGCCCCCGCGCTTCCCCGGCCGCAGCT
>JBBITY010000133.1:4270-7713 GCA_037440565.1 Desulfurellales bacterium | reverse complement strand
CAGCGGCGTGCGAAGAAGAGCGCGGCAATGTCGCGCATGCGGGGCGAGAAGTCACCGTAAGCGTCGAGGACCACCTCGCGGCCCGCCGCCCACGGCAACCGGGCGCTCTCGCTCGAAAGCGGCGCGTAGCGATCGTAGTCGTACAGCACGTCGACCCCGAGCAATCGGCGCTTGAGACGGTAGTAATCGGCGACGATGTCAGCGTGCGCCTCGCAGGCATGGATGAGCGCGTCGACGGTGGGCGCCGCGATCTCGTTGGCGAGGTGCCGCGCGGCCATCGGGTCCGGGTAGCGGCGCAGGCGGTCGCTGAGCGCGTGGTCCTGGGCGCTGACGTTGAAGATGAAGGTGAGTGGCAGTGCGGAGTCCCGCAATCGTTCGGTCAGCGCCGCCGCGGCGCGGCGGCGCACCTCCCGGCGCGGATCGTGCAACAGGGCGAGGACGCCGCTTTCGTTGAGGCGCCAGCGGATGCCGTCGATCTCGATCTCGAAAACCATGGCGGAGAGCAACTCGTCGAAGAGACGGTTGAACGCCCGCCGACCGGTGTTGGCTGTTTCCTCGAGTAGCTTCTCCTCCGGCTCGCTCAAGATGTGCGGCCGGTACCGCCGTGCGCTGGCAAGATAATGCCGGTAGCGCGCGCAGGCCGGCGCGTTAACGATCGGCCGCGCCGCTGCGTCATCGAGCGCCAGCCATTCCAGCTCGAAGAACAGCACGTGGTTGCGAATCTCGCTGCCCTTCTCCTGCGTCATCGCCAGCAACGCGCCGTGCTCGGGCGGGCGCGCGTCCGCCGCGTGCAGCAAGCCCGCGTAGATCGCGGGCTTGTCCGCCTGCTCGGTGATCGATTCCAGCTCCGCGACGGCGGTCGCGACCCACTCGGGCGCCGGTCCGCCCGGGACATTGATCGTCGCGCGGTAGCGGGCCTCAAAGGCCTTGGCGCGCTCCAGCGCCGTGGCCAGATCCTGCTTCAGAAGAGGATCATTTGGCGACGCGTACAGGTCCGTGAGATCCCAGGTGATCCCCTGCGCGCCGCTTTCCTCGCCAGCCACTCCCGACCTCCGTCTCCCGCCTAACCCATCTTGAACCCGAGCGCGAAGCCGGCGATGAACGCCCCGCCGAAGGGCAGATTTGCACTGAGCATCGCCCAAATGCGATCGGCCAGGGTCACACCCTGCGGATCGACCCACACCCCTTCGGCCGTGGTTTGCACGGCGTGCCAGTTCACCGTCAGGAATCCCTGGTAGGCCAGGAGCTGGATGACAATGAACACGGCGCCGAGGAGCAACGCCACCAGCTTGGTGACCTTTTTCGCCGTGTAACCGACGATCGCGCCGGCGACACCGCCGAAGCCCAGCGCCGCAAATGGGCCGCTCAGGAGTTCTCCAAATGGTGAGCCGTTCATGAGAGTCCGCGAATCACACCACACGCGTTGGAATCCGACAAGCCTCCGTCGGGCGTCAGAAAGTGGGGGGACGGGAGATGGGAGACAGGAGGCCGGAGTGTGGCGCTGGTTAGCCTTTCCTGTCAGGCGGCTTGCCTAACCTCGTCGGTGATGGAGTTCCACGCGGGCCCGATGAAGACTGCCCTCGGCTGTTCTCTTCGTGCGCTTCGCGGTGAAGAATTTGCGCGATCGAGGTGAGTTCGCCTCGTTGCCAGGCAGTTCCCACCGCGATAAGGCGAAGATGGATGTCCGCCGACCAGACCGAAGTGGTCACAACCTCGAGCGCCCATCGCCCCTCGCCCGGTCCCGATCTCCCGACTCCCGTCTCCCGTCTCCCCTCTCCCGACCCCGATCTCCCGTCCCCCGCCTCCGCTCGCCCGTCTGCGCTCTCCCGCCGCGCGAAGCACGCCGCCCGCGCGATCGGCTTCGACGCCGCCGGCATCTGCGATCTGCGCCCGATCGAACGCGCGGCGCTGCGTGACTGGCTCGAACGCGGCTACGCCGGGTCGATGCGCTACATGCATCGGCAGGCGGCCCAGCGCCGGGAGCCACAGCGCATCGTGCCGGGCAGTTGCCGCGCCGTCGTCGTCCTGAAGAACTACTTTCAGTCGAGCCCGAGCAGAGGTAGACCGCCGGCACGCGTTGCGCGCTACGCCTGGGGCGAGGACTACCACCGGGTTCTCGGCGATATGTTGGCGCGGCTGGCCGACGAGCTGATTGCCCTCGGCAGCACGGTGGAGCACACCCGTTGGTACGTCGATGCGGGCCCGGTTCCGGAGCGCGAGCTGGCCGAGCGCGCCGGGCTCGGCTGGATTGCGAAGAACACGATGCTCATCCACCCCCGGCTTGGGTCCTTCACCTTCATCGCCACAGTGTTCACCGACCTGCCGTTGGCGGTCGACGAGCCGTTCGAGGCCGACCGCTGCGGCACGTGCCGCCGTTGTCTCGACGCTTGTCCGACGGACGCCTTTCCAGCCGAGCGCGTTCTCGATGCGCGCCGCTGCATCTCGTATCTCACCATCGAGCACCGCGGGCCGTTCGACACCACCCAGGAGCAAATGGTCGGCGATTGGCTCTTCGGCTGCGACGTCTGTGAGGACGTCTGCCCGTGGAACGTCAAGTTTGCCGCGGCGACGGATGAACTGCGCTTTGCCCCGCGGCCTGAAGTCGTGAACCTTGCCCCTGAGGCGCTGAGTAAGTTCGACGCCGCGGAGTTCCGCGCCCGCTACGCCGATACCGCCTTCGAGCGGCCCGGCCGCAAAGGGATGGCGCGCAATGCCCGCGCGGTGCTGGTCAACCGCGCTGGCCGCCGGTAGGTGGACAACCCCGGTTCCCTCACTTCGCCTGGCGCCCCGCCTGTTTTCCCGGACTAGGGCCACCGTTTTCAGGGCATAGCTCTGCGGACCGGTGGTGACCTTTGTACCTTGGTGGTGTCTTCTTCTCTTCGGGGCTGCCTCCCCCGCGCAATCCGCGCTTACGCCCCGAGGTTCACCCACACGCTCTTGATCTGCGTGTACAGCTCCAGCGCCGCCTTGCCCATCTCGCGCCCGAAGCCGCTCTGCTTGTAGCCGCCGAAAGGCGAGGCCGCGTCGAACACGTTGTAGCAGTTGATCCACACGGTGCCGGCGCGGAGCGCTTCAGCCAGACAATGCGCCTTCTGGATGTCGCGCGTCCACACCGCCGCCGCCAGACCGTAGGTCGTATCGTTGCCGGCTGCCACCACCTCATCGGGATCCTTGAACGGCGCCGCGCACACGACCGGTCCGAAGATTTCCTCGCGCATGATCTTCATGTCGGGCCGCACGTCGGTGAATACCGTCGGCGCGACGAAGTATCCCTTCTTGAGATTTTTCGGGCGGCCGCCGCCCGTCACGGCCTTCGCCCCTTGTCGCTTGCCGGCAGCCAGATAACCCGTGACGCGCTTGAACTGCTCGCTCGATACCAGCGGGCCCATTTCGGTGGACGCCTCCATCCCTGGACCGAGCTTGATCTTTTCCGAGTACGCGAT
>JBBITY010000133.1:1582-4260 GCA_037440565.1 Desulfurellales bacterium | reverse complement strand
GGTGCGGTATCACCTTGTCGTACGCCTTCTGCTCGACGTAGAGGCGCGAGCCGGCGCAACAGCATTGGCCGTGATTGAAGTAGATCGCCGACGCGGCGCCGACGGCGGCTCGTTCGAGATCGGCGTCGGCAAAGATGATGTTCGGTGACTTGCCGCCGAGCTCCAGTGAGACGCGCTTCAGGTTGCCGGCCGCCGCACGCATGATCTCGTGTCCGACTTCCGTCGATCCGGTGAAAGCGACCTTGTCGACGTCCGGATGCGCCGCAATGGCCGCCCCGGCGGTCTCGCCGAAGCCGGTGACGATGTTCACCACGCCGGGGGGAAAGCCCACCTCCGCCAGCAGCTCGCCCAGGCGCAGCGCCGAGAGCGGCGTCTGCTCGGCCGGCTTCAAGACCACCGTGTTGCCGCAGGCGAGCGCCGCGCCGAGCTTCCAGGCGGCCATCAGGAGCGGAAAGTTCCAGGGAATGATCTGGCCGACCACGCCGACCGGTTCGCGCAGGGTGTAGTTCAAGAAGCGCTGCCCGGGAATCGAGACGGGAATCGTCTCGCCTTCCACTTTGGTCGCCCAGCCGGCGTAGTAGCGGAAGTGGTCGACCACCAACGGGATGTCGGCGACGCGCGCGACGCCGAGCGGCTTGCCGTTGTCGAGCGTTTCCAGCTGGGCGAACTCCTCGGCGTGCGCCTCGATGCGGTCGGCGAGCTTCCAGAGCATGCGGCCGCGTTCGGACGGCGTCACGCGCCGCCACGGCCCGCTTTCGAAGGCGCGGCGCGCCGCGCGCACGGCGCGGTCGACGTCCTCCTTGTCGCCGGCGGGAACCTCGGCGAGGGGTGACTCCGTCGCGGGGTCGTACGTCGTGAAGGTTTTTCCGGATGCCGCTTCCACCCACTTGCCGTCGATCAGCATCCGGTGCCGGCGGTTGATGAACTGGCCCACCGCGGGATCGATGCCCGGGTACGCGGCCTGAATCGCTGCTGCGGACATGCCACCCTCCTTTTTGCTGCGCGCCAGCGGCGCGACTGCTTGTTGGAGCTGAACTGTTCGGGACCGCCGCAAGTCTAGTCCAGCCGGACTGCGGCCGCCAAGTCCCCGGGAAGGTGCGGGGCGTCAGCGGCCGGGGGTCGGAGACTCGACATCTACGCGCCCGGAACCCTTGCGCATCGGCGGGGACACCGCGTAAAAGCCACCGTCACCGTCTTCAGGCCGAGGCATGAGGTTGAGAAACTGGGGAACGGCTCGAGCCTTCTTCCTCGCCCACGCGCTCGTTCTCCTGGGGTGCTCGGACGGCGACGGGTCGCCAGGGCGCGACCTGCGCACCTTGACACCCGAGGTCTCTCGCACACCCACACCCGTCCCGACCGCCACGGCCACCGCAACTGCCACCTCCACCGCAAGCGCCACGGCGACCGCCACCGCCACGGCGACCAGCACAGCCACCGCGAGTGCCACGGGCTCGCCGACGCCGGACCTGAGCGCGTTTCCACCCGAGGTGCGCGCGCACCTGGATGACTGGCCACTGCCGAACCGCGACTACGCCAACTCCCGCGCGACGACTGATTCGAGCATCGACTCGTCCACGGTCGGTCGCCTCGAAACAGCATGGCAGGCCGATCTCCCCGGCAGAGGTGTGTACGGCAACGCGGCGACGGCCCCGCTCATCCTCGGCGACACCGTGTACGTGGAGGACCTGTCCAACAACCTCCGCGCGATCGATCGCGCAACGGGTGCCGTGCGTTGGACGCGCGCCTACGGTGGATTTTCGGTCGGCCCGAACGGCGTCGCAGTCGGCTGGGGCAAGGTGTTCGCGATCAAGGGAACGAGCGACGTCGTCGCGCTCGACATGGTGACGGGCGAAGAGCTGTGGGCGAAACCGATCGGGCGAACCACTACAGACGGCGTCGACATTCAACCGACCGTCTTCGCCGGACTCGTGCTGGCCAGCAGCGTGCCGGTCAGTCTTCGGGGCATCTTTACGGGGGGCGATCGCGGGATCCTGTACGCGCTGGACGAGGCGACCGGCGAGGTCGTCTGGACGTTCGATACGGTGGACTCGCCCGACCTCTGGGGAAATCCCGCAGTGAATTCGGGCGGCGGCGCGTGGTACCCGCCCGCGATCGACGTCGAGCGCGGTCTGGTGTACTGGGGCATCGGGAATCCCGCTCCGTTCCCGGGCACAAGCGAGTTCCCGAACGGAACGAGCCGGCCCGGGCCGAACCTCTACACCGACTCGGTCGTGGCGCTCGACG
The DNA here is from genome assembly GCA_037440565.1 of Desulfurellales bacterium. Classification (GTDB taxonomy): domain Bacteria; phylum Desulfobacterota; class Binatia; order HRBIN30; family CADEER01; genus JBBITY01. The sequence continues at coordinate 2,016 of JBBITY010000133.1, read as the reverse complement.
TGCGCACGGGCCGCCTCGAATGGTACCGGCAGGCAGTCGCCCACGACATCTTCGACTACGACCTGACCCACACGCTGATCGTGGACGCGAAAGCGAACAGCCGCGATCGGCGCATCGTCGTCGGCGCAGGCAAGTTCGGCCGCGTGATCGGGCACGATGCAGAGACGGGCGAGGTGCTCTGGGACACGCCGGTCGGCGTGCACCAGAACGACACCTTGGAGGCCCTGACCGGTCCGACGGAGGTCTTGCCCGGCACGTTCGGCGGCGTGCTCACGCCGCCGGCGGCGGCCGACGGAGTCGTCCACGTCGCAACGCTCAACGCGCCGAGTGTGCTGCGGCCTGACCGGACCGGCTACACAGGCTCACAGATCGGCACGATGCCAGGCCAGGTCGTGGCCATCGACGCGTCGAACGGCGCGATCCTGTGGGACGTC
>JBBITY010000133.1:0-1554 GCA_037440565.1 Desulfurellales bacterium | reverse complement strand
GCGGCGCAACGGTGGTGAACGACCTGGTCTTCACCGCCACCTTCCAGGGGACGATCTACGCGCTGGACCGCGCAACCGGCGCCGAGGTGTGGCGCACCCGGGCACCCGGCGGCATTAACGGCTGGCCGGCCGTTGCCGATGACCTGATCGTGTGGCCGGTCGGCGTGAGCCCATCACCCACACTGCTCGCGCTGCGCCTGCCCGCCGGCGGGTGAACCGTCCAGAGATTGCGTCGCCGCCCCGACGTTGGCCCCACACCGCCTCTGTGGTACGCTGGCTCGTTGCAACTCTTACACGGAGCGGAGATCAGGTCGGGGGAGGAAGCGCATGATCACGTCGCCCATCTCGCACACGCCCTCGAAACACACGTCGGTGCTGGTGTTGAGGAACTGTGCCTTGACGGGCAGCGCAGGCCGCTGCCAAGCACCGGGTCGGGCAGGTTGGCGCCCCCGCCCCTCACTAGCACCTTCGATTTGCCCGCCGCGCCACCTTGTAGAACCAGTTTCCGGATGCCATCGGGGGTGCCGGAGGGATCGTCGTACGTGTATCCCTTGTCGCTGAGCGACGACCACTTCATGCCGTCCGCCAGGATCGTCGCATGGGCGATCAGCGCCTCGGCGGTCCCGGCGTACAAGCAGAGGGTGTAACTCGTCGTGCCCATCGGCACGCCGAAATCTGTTTGCGCCGTCGCCTCGCCCTTGAGCCATGGACTTGGGACTTTCGACTTGATCCACGGGACCACTGAATCGTCACGTGGCGCGAAGATTTTGGGAGAAGAGGGGTGATTTCGGGGTGCCGAGAAGAAGACGCCGGCTACGCCAGCGTGCCGCCGTCGCCGACCAGCACGGCGCCTGTGATGGCCGTCGCATCCTCGGAAGCGAGGAAGGCGATGTGCTTGGCGATGTCCTCCGGCTCGGCCAGTTGGAATGGCACGGGCGGCATGCAGTAGGCGATGAGCTGCGGCGCGAAGTCTTCGCGGGGGACGAAGCTGGAGATGAACGGCGAGTTGATCCCGCCCGGCGCCAGACAGTTGGCGCGCAGGCCGCGGCTGGCGAACTCCAGCGCGATCGATCGGGTGAAGTTGATCAGCCCCGCCTTCGACGCCGCGTAGTGGGCGCAGTACGCCTGGCCGCGCAGCCCGGCGATCGAGGCGACGTTGACGATGCACGGCTGCGGCCCCTTCAGCAGATGCGGCAGCGCCGCCTTGGTCGTGTGGAAGGCCCCGGTGAGGTTCACCGCAATCGTCCGTTCCCAGTCGCGCTCGTCTATCTCCTCGAAGCGCGCCGCGCGACCGACGCCGGCAACATTGATCAGGATGTTCAAGCCACCGAGGGCCTCGACCGCGAACTCGACCGACGCCTGAACCGACTCGAAGCTGGCCACATCGCACACGCCGCCGTAGACCACGCCGCCGGACTGCCGGATGATGTCGACGGTCTCCTTCACCGTCTCGCCGTTGATGTCCACGGCGAAGACCCTGGCGCCTTCGCGGGCGAAGAGCAGCGCCGTGGCGCGGCCCAATCCCGACCCCGCACCGGTGATGTACGCAACCCG
>JBBITY010000132.1:0-8408 GCA_037440565.1 Desulfurellales bacterium | reverse complement strand
TCGACGAGCGGTGGGGAACGCGGACGTTGGTGCGGGCGTTCACGCCGGTGGCCGAAACGTACCACCGCACTCATCGCCCGCACGGGCTGGCCCATCAAGCGACATGGCTGTGGTCGGGCGTGGCGGACGAAACCGGGCAACAGTACGCAGTCGTCCGTGAATTCAAGGTGGAGGCGTCGACGCTCGCCGTGGTCTCGAAGCTCGAGCGCGGCACGGAACGGGACTCGCCCCGCCTCTATGACAATCTCTACCTCGGCATCCTCCTGCACGACATCGACACCGCGAACGGGCGCGTGCGCGTCGCCTCGTATCCCGCCAAAGGCTCGTTGGCCTTTTCGGTCGAGATCGAGCCGCAGCGCTACCACCACATCGATGCGGCGGGCGAGGTCGATCTGCGCTTCACCGCCCTCGGGCCGGCCATGGAGTATTTCTGCCCCGGCGAGCTGGAGGACGGGCTCTACGCCTCCGAGTTCTGTGAGGTGGAGGGGACGGTGCAGGGCCGGCCGGTGCGCGGGTTCGGCGGCATGGACATCGCGTGGGGACCGCCGGGCATCGGCTGGACGCAGAGCAAGATCTACACGCGGCTCGAAGAGTACTGGGTCGTCTTCGTCAACGAGTTCGATGACGGCGGGCGCGAGTACGGCGTGGCGGTCGACGGCGTCGCCGATTTCTCCGTCGGCTTTCTTGTCCGCGACGGCGTACCGCAGCACGTCGGCGGCGCGGAAATCAGCATGCAGCGCAGTGCCGCCGGCTTCCCGCTGGCGGCCGATATCGCTCTAGGAACGGCGCGGTACAAGTTCACCACCACGTCACGCGTCGCGCAGATCAAGGGGCTCATGCAGTGGGCCAATGGCGAAATGGTCGCCGCTGACGGCGGGCCCCCGGTGCGCCGGCGCTTCGCCTGGATCGAATACTTCGCCAAGCAACGCTAACCTTGGATCGGACAAGAGGGCGCAACGCAGAGGCGCGACGACGCGGAGCACGAGCGACCGCGCAGAGACGACCGGAGTCAGAAGGAAGGTTCATCGACAAGGCTAATACCCAGGCTGGCGCATGATCCAAGGTCCCCTCTTCCGCATTACCCACAGGCGAAGGTGAGGGTTTCGAGACACTCTACGAAGCAGCACGCAGAAGGGTTCCACTCCGCGAGGCGAGACATCAGGAGGCTCGAAGAAATGGTTGTCTCCGTGCCTCCGCGGTGAATGTCCTGGGGATTGAAGGCTTATGAAGCTCGACAACAAGGTTGCCATCATCACGGGCGCTGCCTCCGGTATCGGCCGCGCCGCCGCTGCGATCTTCGCCGCCGAGGGCGCCAAAGTCGTCGCCGCAGACATCAACCCGGAGGGCGCGGCAGTGGCCCAGGAAATCACCGGGCGCGGCGGCCACGCCGCCTTCGTCGAGGGGGACATCAGCGATGCATCGATCGCGCGGCGGTCCGTCGAGACGGCGCTGAGCCGCTACGGCCGCTTGGACGTCCTCTACAACAACGCCGGCGTCGCGCCGCTCGGCCGCGACGGCATGATCACCAACATCGAGGAAGAGGATTGGGACTACGTCCTCCGCGTGAATCTGAAGAGCGTCTTCCAATGCTGCAAGGCCGCGATTCCGGTCATGACCGAGAACGGCGGCGGTTCCATCATCAACACCGCGTCCGTCACCGCGCTCCTCGGCCACATCGGCCAGGACGCCTACACGGCGAGCAAAGGCGCCATCGTCGCGCTCACCCGTGCCCTGGCGGTGGAGTACGCGCCGCAGAAAATCCGCGTCAACGTCATCTGTCCGGGTGTCGTGCGCACGGGCATCACCGAGCTGATGTGGTCGGACATGGTCCCGAAGGAGGTGTTCGACGGCGTGCAGCGCGCCCACCTGACGCGGTTGGGCACGCCGGACGACATCGCGCGCGCGGCGCTCTTTCTCGCTTCGGACGATGCCGCCTTCGTCACCGGCGCCGTGTTCACGATCGACGGCGGCTTCACCGCCAACGCCGCCATCAACGCCGCGCTCTCCACGGTGAACCAGTTCTGAACGCAAATTCCGATGATCCTCCCGCTCATGTCGTACAGCCACAAGTCGAGCGACAAGCCCCCCTCTCCCGCATCATCCGCGGGAGAGGGCGGGGGGGAGGGTTCATCCCACCGAGGAAAATGATGACCGCACTCGACAACGAACTGCTGGCCCGCGCCGCGCGCCTGCGCGCGCACTCCTTGCGCGCCACGTCGGAAGCCGGCTCCGGACACCCGACCACTTGCCTCTCCGCCGCCGATCTGGTCTCCGCCCTGTTCTTCCACGTCATGCGCTACCACCCGGACAATCCCGCGCACCCGGACAATGATCGCTTCATCCTGTCGAAAGGGCACGCGGCGCCGTTGCTGTACGCCGCGTGGGCGGAAGCCGGCGCCTTTCCACCCGAGCATCTGCTCACGCTGCGCCGCATCGACAGCGAGCTCGAAGGGCATCCGACGCCGCGCTTTCCCGGAACGCTGGCGGCGACGGGGTCCTTGGGCCAGGGGCTGTCGGTGGGCGTCGGCGCGGCGCTCGGAGCCAAGCACGACGGCAGCGCGGCGCGCGTGTACGTCTTGCTCGGCGACGGCGAGACCGCAGAAGGCGCCGTGTGGGAAGCAGCCGCCCTGGCGAGCCACTACAAGCTCGACAACCTGGTCGCCATCGTCGATGTCAACGGCCTCGGGCAAAGTCAGCGGACGATGTACGGCTCCAACCCCGAGCCGTACCGGGCGCGCTTCGCCGCGTTCGGGTGGCAAGCGCTGGTGATTGACGGGCACGACATGTCCGCCATCCTGGACGCCTTCGCGCGCGCGGCGAAGGCGAAGGACCAGCCGGTAGCGATCATCGCCTGTACCAAGAAAGGGAAGGGCGTTTCCTTCGTCGAGGACAAGGAGGGCTGGCACGGCAAGCCGCTGAAGAAAGGCGACGAGCTCGAACGTGCGCTGCGCGAGATCGCTCCGGCAATGGGCGGCGCCAACGGGGCGCCCAGGATCACCCGCCCGCCGGCATCGCCGAACCACGACCCCGCGCCCATACGGCCGATGGCGCCGCCCGAGTACCGTGTCGGCGATTTGGTGGCGACGCGCGAGGCCTACGGCACCGCGCTCGCCAAGCTGGGCGCCGTGGCGCCGGAAGTGATGGTGCTCGACGCCGACACGAAGAACTCGACCTTTGCAGAGCGCTTTCTCGCCGCGTTTCCCGATCGGTACGTCGAGGGCTTCATCGCCGAGCAGAATATGATCGGGGCGGCTGTCGGCTTGGCGGCGTGCGGCAAGATTCCGTTCCTGTCGAGCTTCGCCTGCTTCCTCACGCGCGGCTTCGACCACCTGCGCATGGCCGCAATCTCGCAGGCCAACATCAAGTGCGCGGGGTCGCACTGCGGCGTCTCGATCGGCGAAGACGGCCCGTCGCAAATGGGCCTGGAAGACCTGGCCATGATGCGCGCCATTCCCGGCGCCGTCGTGCTCTACCCGACCGACGCGGTGTGCACCGAGCGGTTGGTGGAAGCAGCGGCGCGCCACCGAGGGATTGTGTACCTGCGGCTCACGCGCCCGAAGACGCCGGTGCTGTACAAGCCAAGCGAATCGTTTCCGATCGGAGGGTGCAAGGTCCTCCGGTCCAGCGCGAAGGACATCGTCAGCGTGGTCGCCGCAGGCGTGACGTTGTACGAGGCGCTGAAAGCGCACGATGCGTTGCAGAAAGACGGCATCGCCATCCGCGTCATCGACGCTTACTCGGTCCGGCCGCTCGACGCGGCTGCCATCATCCGCGCCGCCCGTGAGACGGGCGGACACCTGCTCACGGTGGAGGACCACTACTACGACGGCGGCCTCGGCGATGCGGTCCTCAACGCCGTCGCCGGCGAGGGCGACATCCGTGTCCACAAGCTCGCCGTGCGCGAGGTGCCGCGTTCCGGCAAGCCCGAGGAGCTGATCGAGGCCCACGGCATCAGCGCCAACGCCATCGCCGCCGCGGCCCGCCGCCTGGCAGCCCGTTGAAAGACCCCGGGGGTCATGCTGTCGCCGACACGCAGGTGCTTGAAGCGCTTTCATCCCGAGGGCATCCCGTGGCCGGCCTCCGCATTCTACGATGCGGTCAGCCGCACCAGCATCTTCCAGCGCCAGTACGAGTTCCTGGCGAAGGATATTGCGGGACGTCGCGCGGAGGGCAGCGTGCTGGACATCGGCACGGGACCGGGTCAACTGCTGCTGCATCTGCATCGACAAGCCCCGCGGCTGCACCTCACCGGGCTCGACGCATCGCCCGCCATGGTCGCTGCCGCGCGCAAGCACGTCGAGAACGCCGATCTCTCCGCTCGCATCAGCGTCGTCGAAGGAAACGCCAGCGCCCTGCCCTTTCCTGACGCGTCTTTCGACATGGTCGTGAGCACGGGATCCATGCACCACTGGAAGGAACCGGCGCTGGCGTTGAACGAGGTCTATCGCGTGCTCAAGACCGGGGGCGAGGCGCTGATGTACGACCTGGTGAGCGACACGCCGGCCGCCGTCCTCCAAGAAACCGCGCGCGAGTTCGGGCGGCTGCGGGTTCTGCTCTTCTGGCTGCACAGCTTCGAGGAACCGTTCTACACGCGCGCGGATTTCGCATCGCTGGCGCGTTCCACCCCGTTCCACACCGGCGCCACCCGCTTCGTCGGCGTGCTATGTTGCCTAGCCCTGCAAAAGGACGCCAAGCGCCCGTAGCCTCACCGCTACCGGGATCGTACTGAGACCCTAGGAGCCTGTCGGAGAAAGATTCAACCAACGTTTCCATCGTCCGTATAGCCGCATGAGAGCGAAATCTCCGCGTCGAACGACGATCTGCCTGTGGATATCTCATTATGCGAGGATCGATTCTGCATTCTCCGACACGCTCCTAGGAAGTTAACGCAGAGACGCAGCGCTGCGAAGACGCAGGGAAGAAGCGAAACCGGGCAGTGCTTTTCGATGGTATTCACCGCGTGGTGAGTCATTTGTCAGCGGCTGTCCTACTCTGCGCCTCTGCGCCTTTGCGTCTCCGCGTTGAATTCTGCGCATGTAATGACAGAGTGGCCGAGGCCGAAGATATTCCCATGGCGCGCGTCGTGTACCGAACTTGCACGCTCTGCGAGGCCTGCTGCGGAATCGAGGTCCGCGTGGAGGACGGACGCGTCACCGCCATTGCCGGCGACCCGCAGGACCCGTCGAGCTGCGGTTACGTCTGTGCCAAGGCCGCGGCACTGAAGGACCTCCATGAAGACCCGGACCGCCTGCGTGAGCCGATTCGACGCACGGGGACCGGATGGGAGCGCGTGAGCTGGACGGAAGCCTTTGCGTACGCCGCCGAGGGAATCCGCGCGGTGCAGCGCGCGCACGGCGACGATGCGGCCGCCATCTACTGGGGCGAGCCCGTGGTCCACAACCTCGGCGCGCTGCTCTTCAGCGACGTGCTGATGTCCGCGCTGGGGACGAGAAAGCGCTTCAGCGCCAACTCGCTCGACCAGTTTCCGAAGCAACTCGTCAGCCACTGGATGTACGGCAGCGGCTTCTTCGTCTCGGTGCCCGACGTGGACCGGACGGATTACATGCTGATCATCGGCGCGAACCCCGTGGTGTCGAACGGCAGCCTGATGACCGCCCCGGGTATGCCGGCGCGCCTGCGGCGGATTCAGGAGCGCGGCGGCAAGGTCGTCGTCATCGATCCGCGGCGGACGGAGACGGCACGACTCGCCGACGAGCACCATTTCATCCGCCCCGGCACCGATCCGCTGCTCCTCGCCGCGCTGATCCAGTGCCTGTTTGCCGACAGTCGCATCCGCATGGGGCCGCTCGGCGCGTTCGTCGACGGATTGCAGGTCGTGGAGAAGGCGCTCCAGGAGTTCACCCCCGAGGTGGTGTCTGCACGCGTCGGCATCGGCGCGGAGACGATCCGCACCATCGCGCGCGCGTTCTCGGACGCGCCCCGCGCCGTCTGCTACGGCCGCATGGGGACGAACGCGGTGCCCTTCGGCACCACCAATAGCTGGCTGGTCGAGGTCCTCAATATCGTCAGCGGCAACTGCGACCGCCCCGGCGGGGCGATGTTTCCGAAACCGCCGGTGGACGTGGCCAGTTTGCAGCCGCCAACGCAGCGAGGGCGCTGGCGATCCCGCACCCGCGGCACGCCGGAGTTCATGGGAGAGCTCCCCACCGCCACGCTCGCCGAGGAGATCGAGACGCCCGGAGACGGGCAGGTTCGCGCCCTCGTCACGCTGGCGGGAAATCCGGTGCTTTCCTCGCCCGCCGGCCACCGGTTGAGCCAGGCGTTGCGCAAGCTCGACCTCATGGTGTCGATCGACTTCTACCTCAACGAGACCACCCGCCACGCACACATCATCCTCCCGCCGGTCGGACCGCTGGACCGCGATCATTTCGACCTGGCGTTTCAGCTCTTCGCGGTGCGGAACACCGCGCACTGGTCGCCGGCCGTGTTCGATCCCCCGCCCGGCGCCAAGAGCGACGCTGACATCCTCCTCGCGCTCGCGAGTCGGCTCTACTGGATGCGCGGCGGGACCGGACGGCTGCGCGCGTTGGGCCTTCGTGCCCTCGGCGTGCTGGGAACTGCACGCGCCGCGCGCCTCGCCCTCGACCTGGCACTCCGTGCCGGTCCCTACGGCGCCGGCCTCCGCCCGTGGTGTCGCCGCACCTCATTGGATCACCCACAGACGCCATGGCCCAGCGGGCCACCCGGCGCAGATAAAGAAGCAGGGCCTGCGCTCAAAGACCCCTCTCCCGCATTACCCGCGGGAGAGGGTGAGGGTTCCGAGGAATTTTCGAAGCAGACCAACGAAGATCTAGCACCCGGGCCAAGCGTCCATCTCGCGCGCGACAGAGGGAGGGTGAAGGTTCCAGTGAATTTCGGCCGGAGATCCGGTCTCACCTTGGCCGAGCACGGCATCGACCTCGGCCCTCTGGAGCCGTGCCTGCCGGAGCGACTGCCGATCCGATCAGACCGCAAGGAGCGGAGGATCGACTTGGCGCCGCGGGAGATCGTGGCCGACGTGGAGCGGCTGCGCGAGAGCCTCGGAGCTTGTGAAAAAATCCCTCGGGGTGGAGCAATGCTCCCCCCCTCGACAACGGTGCCGGTCGCCGACGCTGATCCCGACCAAGGCCGGCGATCGGGTGAAGACCGACCGCCGTGATGCCCGCAAGCTGGCGCGCTATCTGCGCAGCGGGGACTTGACGGCGGTGTGGGTGCCGGACGAGGCGCACGAAGCCCTGCGCGATTTGGTCCGTGCTCGCCAGGCGGCGAAGATTGATGAGAAGCGGGCGCGCCATCGCCTGCAGAAGTTTCCCCTGCGCCAATTGTGTCGCCTCCTAGACAGAATCTGTGGGTACCTTCCGGCTCCGGTAGGTTGCCGAGCGCATGGTATAGAGCGATTTGGATGACGTCGAAGACGCGAAACCCGTAGGATCTTCTGGTGGTCAGTTTCAGCTTGTTGTTGAACCCCTCGACGGCCCCGAGGGCAATGAGGCGTCGGGCACGAAACCAGTTGAGGATGAGGCGGCGGTGAGCGCGCAGCGAGCGGGCAATCTTCTTCATCGGCTCGATTCGCGAGCGCATGGCGCGACCGCACCAGGCGTCCAGGAACCGCCCCGCCCAACCCGCCGAGGCGTAGCCCCAGAGGAACTGGAAGTCTTCCTTCAGCAAGTAGGCGCGCACGGTCCGGAGATTGTAGCGCAGCAGCTCCTGGAGCCGGTTCTCTTGCTTGTCGGTCAGGTTCCGCGGCCGCTTGAGCAGACACCAGCGGGTGTGGGTGAGCACGGGCTTCCCGGCCGGCCTTCTTCAGCGTGCGGGCCTCCTCGGCCCGGACCTCATCGATCGCTTTGTTCATCTTCTGCACGATGTGGAAGCGGTCGAGCACCTGGATCGCCCGGGGGATCTGCTCCCGGATCACGGTGAGGGAGGGCTGCCACATGTCGGAGCACACGTAGCGAATTGTGGCCGCGCGCTCGGGGCCGAGCCACGCGAAGAAGCCGCGCAGCGTCTCTTCCTCGCGGTGCTCGCCGACCCAGAGCAGGCGGCGGCATCTCGTAGACGACGGTGAGGTACTGGTGGCCGCGGCGCCACTGGACCTCGTCGACCCCGATGGCCTCGATCGCCGCGTACGAGGCGTGCTGGCGGCCCCACTCCACCGCGCTGTCGACGGCGCGGAACACGGTGGTCCAGCTCGTGCCAAAGACCCGCGCCACCTCGCTCCAGCTCAGCCGCCGGGCCCACCGGGCCAGAAACCAGAGGTAGCTCCACGTCAGCTGCCGCTTGCCCGTCGCCCACGGTACCTTCTCCACCCGGACCCCGCAGCGCCGGCACTCGACCCGGCGCATGGGGTAGACGAGAAAGACCGGCATGCCCCAGAGGGGGACGTACTCGAAGCGCCGCTCGCCGAGCCG
>JBBITY010000131.1:7619-8457 GCA_037440565.1 Desulfurellales bacterium | reverse complement strand
CATGGCGGTCCACCAGCAGTAGATGGTTTCGAGTGGTGTAGTAGAGGCTGGCGGCGGACTGCCGCCCGCGGGTGGCCGGCCTCCGCGCGTGTAGGACGCGGGCCGGCGGAACCGCGGCGATGCGGAAGCCGGCGGCCGCGGCGCGCAAACAGAGGTCTGCGTCTTCCAGATAGGCGAAGAACGCCTCATCGAACCCCCCCAGCGCTATGCACGCCGCGCGGCTGGCGAGCATTGCGCAGCCGGTGACGGCGCGCACGTCGGACAACCGGTCGTACTGGCCCCGGTCCAGCGCATCGTGGCCGAGCAGGCGCACGCGCCCCCAGCGGAGATCGACATCGAGTGCGATGGAATCGATCCGCCGGGGATCGACCGCCTGCAGAATCTTCGGTCCGAGAATAGCGGGTGCCGGCGGGCGCAAGGCTGCGGCCACGAGCTCTTGTAGTGCGGTCGGTTCGGGCTGTGCGTCGTTGTTGAGAAACCAGACGAACGCGGCGCCGTTGGCGAGCGCCTGCCGCATGCCGAGGTTGGCGCCGGCCGCAAACCCGAGGTTGACGGGCGTGCGCAAATAGGCGGCCCCGGAAAACAGATCGCGCACCTCGTCTGGGGAAAAATCTGCGCAGCCGTTGTCGATGAGCAGGGCGGAGAGGCACGGGTATGTACTGGCGGCAAGCGCCCGCAGACAGCCCTCGGTGTGGGCGCGGCCGTGCCAGTTCAAGACGACCGCCGTGACCGGAGCAGTGCCGGCGGTTCCTTCGCCGCACGCGGCGGCCCCCGTGGGATTCTGCGAGGAGTTCATGTTATGGGCGAGCGATGTGCAGGACCATTCGCGGGGACCTCG
>JBBITY010000131.1:0-7580 GCA_037440565.1 Desulfurellales bacterium | reverse complement strand
GAGCGCCGCCGGTGCGTCGCGCCGGCGGGGTCTGCGCAACGCGGGGCGCCGGGCGGTGAGCGGATTCGGCGGGAGCCCAGCCGCGATCGCCCGCCGCGTGGTGCCGTGGCTGGTCGCCATCTGCATTCTGGCGGTCTTGCTGCGGCGCGCCGGCGCGGCGTCACTGCGCGACGCCGTGGGCAATGCGGATCTGGTGTTGCTGCTCGGGGCGACGGCGCTCTGCACGCTCGGCATGTTCGCCCTCGACGTGCTGGCGCTGTCGCGCGTCGTGTCCTGGTTCAATTGTCCGACCGCGATGCGCGAGATCGCTCCGGTCAAGGCCGCCGCGTACCTCATCAACATCCTCAACTACAACGCCGGATCGGGGGCGATCGCCCTGTGGCTGGCCCGCCACAAACGGGTGCCGTTTCTCGAAGCCGCCTCGGCGGTCCTGTTTATCAACGTCGTCGACGCGCTAGTCTTGGTGGCCTTCATGGCCGTCGGGCTGCCGGTGCTGCGCCCGCCGATGCGGGCCGGCGTGGCGATGGTCATCGGCATCGCAGTGCTGGCGTTTACCGGCAACCTCCTTTACTGGCGGGCTGGCGTAGACTTCCTCGTGCTCCGACGGTTGCGCGAGTGGCCCATCTTCAAGAGCTTCCGGCAGGCGCGCATCGCACACTACGCGCGGCTTGCGGCCATCCGCGTTCCCTTCGACTTGTTGTTCATTGCCAACCACTGGGCGGGCCTGCGCGCCTTCGGAGTCGCGGCGCCGCCCCTCATGGTTCTCGCCTACGTGCCCGTGATTTCCTTCATCAGCATCGTTCCGATCACCGTGTCGGGCCTCGGCACGGTCCAGGCCGCGGTCGTGGTGCTCTTCAAGCCATACGGGAGCGAAGCCCAGCTCCTGGCCTTCAGCCTGGCCGTGAGTCTGGCCTTGAATGGCGCGCGCGCGGTGCTTGGGGTGCCGGTCTTCCGCCGGGTCTCCGAGGACATTTTCCGCGGCGGCCGCGCTCCCTTGTAACCCCATTTCCCGGGTCGGTCTGGATCACTGCTCGAAGAACTTGCCGCGACGCGGCTTGTCTCGGTTCAGATTGCGGGCCTTGGCCGGCTGCTCGTCCAGGGCGGCGTCGGTCATCCGATCGACGGCGGCCTTGGCGACGTCGCAGACGAGTTCCTCTTCATCCTCATGTGCGGCGCGGCGCAGCGGCTCCAGCGCTTCCGGCGGTTCGAGACCTCCCAGAGCGACTGCGGCGGAAAGCCGCACGGCGGCTTCCGGGTGATCGAGAGCGACGAGCAACCGCGGCACCACTCCATCAACCGGGATCGCGGCGATGGCCGCATTGATTTGCGCAGCCCCGCGCACGGTGGCGTCGCGATCGCTCATGGCGCTGCGTTGCAGGGCCTCGACGGCTGCGGGGCCGCCGAGCAGTCCGAGCGCGGCGGCCGCGCCCACCCGCACGTGGTGATCGGCGTCGTTCAGGGCTTTGATCAGATGTGGTCTTGCCGCCTGCTCGCCCGCCAGGCCAAGGGTGAAGGCCGCCGCCGCGCGGAGGTTCGGGTCGGGATCTGCCAGGCGGGCGAGATACCACTCGCGCTGGGCGGGGTCATACAGCCGGCTCAGGGCGTAGGGGACGTACCCCACGACGAGGGGCTCGATGTCGCGCGACACCTCCAGCATGCTCGGCACAGCCGCGGGATCGCCCAGCGCGCGCAGGGCTCTGAGCGCTTCGCCGCGTAAGACGGGATCCGGGGCCTCCAGCTCGCGAACGAGCGACGGCACGGCGCTTCGGTCGTTGAGGCGCCCGAGTGCGAAGGCGGCGCTGGTCCGGGTGGCCTGGTTGCCGCGGCCGAGGAGGCTGATCAGCGGAGCTACGGCTCGGCGGTCGCCGAGGTAGCCCAGGGTGCGGGCCGCTGCGCCGACCACGCCCGGGTCGAGGTCATCGAGAAGGGCGATCAGGGCAGGCACGTCGCGGGGCGAACCGGCGCGCGCGAACGCCCGCGCCGCGCTCGCGCGCACGGCATTCTCGGGATCGCGCAGGCGCTCGCGCACGGCGTCGACCGCCGGGGCCGGCGCTTGGGCGCCCAACTGCCCCAGGGCCGCGATGGCTTGCGCGCGCACGCTCGGGTCAGGGTCAGTGGTCGCTCGGATCAACCCCGGCGCGGCGCCCGGATCGCCCAGCACGGCCAGCGACTGGGCGGCGGACAGCCGGATCACCGGATCGGCGGCATCGAGCAGGCGGACCAATCCCGCCGTGGCGGATCGATCGTCCCAGTGCGCCAATAGCTCCCCGGCCTTGGCGGCGATCAAGGGGTCGGGGCTGTCGAGGTAGGGGCGCACGAGCTCCACTGGTTCCACGGTGCCAGGGGTGACGTCGTCCAAATCCACAGTCGACAGGAGATCGAGCAGGGCCAGTTGCTCGGCCGGTGACGTGGCGCGCGCGAGCCGCGGCGCGATCTGTTTCGGATCGGTTTCGTTCTCCCGCTTGGGCATGTCGCAGCCGGAGGCGGCGAGCAGGAGGATCGCGCCCAAGAGGATCGCACGGCTACTGCTCGATTTTGCAAGAGAGTGGTCACGGCCCATTGGGCCACCCCAAGGGGAAGGAAAATCCACGCCTTGTCCGCGGAGAGCCCTTGCTCCGCAAAGGATGGACGGGAGCGATCCTGCGAATGCCTTGTCTGGAGCGGGCTATGGCGCTCTGGTCACGGTGCATTCTTTCGGCGGCTCTCGACAAGCGGATTGAACGGATGGCGGTCCGTTCGACTCCTGGTCTCGGGAAATCCGTGCAATCTGTTCAGTCCCTTGTAACCCATCTCCTGAGCCTTGCAAATTCGCGCCGAGAAGTGCGAAACACTAAGGGGTGGTATCACCGCTGCACGTTGTGCTGTTGGACTATCGGGACCTGCACCATCCCGAAGCGGGCGGCGCGGAAGTGTACATGCACGAGCTCTTCCGGCGTGTCGCCGCCAGCGGCCATCGCGTGACCTGGATTTCGGCGCGTTTCCCGGGAGGAGCGGCCGAGGAGCGGATCGGCGACCTGCGCGTCCTGCGCGTCGGGAACAAGGCGACGGCGAATTTTACCACGGCCGCGGCGGCCTTGTGGCTCGCGCGCCGCGAGCGCGTCGATGTGTTCGTCGAAAACATCTGCAAGATTCCCTTCTTTCTCCCGGCGTTCACCAAGGTGCCGGTGCTGCCGGTGGTGCTGCATCTCTTTGGCCACACCGTGTTCGCGGAGGCGAATCCAGCGGTGGCCTCGTATGTGTGGCTGTACGAACGGCTCATCCCGCCCGTGTACCGCGGGCTCAGGTTCGTGGCCTTGAGCGAGAGCACGGCGCAGGACTTGGTGCGGCGCGGCGTGCGGGCGCGCGGCATGGACGTCATCCCCCCGGGCCTCGACTTCGACCGCTATGCGGCCGGCAATGGAGCGGCGAGATCGCCGGCGCCGCTGCTCGTCTACGTCGGCCGCCTCAAGCGCTACAAGCAGCTCGACATCGTCATTCACGCCTTTGCGCAAGCGCGCCGGCGTGTTCCGGGCGCTCGCCTGGCCATCATCGGCAAGGGCGATGACCGACCGCGCCTCGAGGCGCTGGTGCAATCGCTGGGCGTCGGGGACGCCGTGACCTTTGAAGGCTTTGTGTCGGAGGAGGAGAAGATCGCCTGGTTTCAGCGGGCGCACGCGGTGGTGTATCCGAGCCCGAAGGAAGGCTGGGGCATTTCGACGATCGAGGCCGCGGCGTGCGGCACCCCGGTGCTGGCAAGCGACTCGGAGGGGTTGCGCGACGCCGTGAGCGACGGCATCAGCGGCTTTCTCGTTCCGCATCGCGACGTCGGCCGGTGGGAGCAGCGGATGGTCGAGCTACTCACGGACGACGGGTTGCGCGCGCGCATGAGCACGGCCGCGGTCGTCTGGGCGCGGCAGTTCGACTGGGAGGTCGGAGCCGAGAAGATGCGGCGCATCCTCGAAGAGGTGGCCGCGAGCGGACGCCGGGCAAGGGGGGACGGGTGAGCAACGCATTGGTTGTCGTGCCGACGTACAACGAGCGCAACAATCTGCCGCGCCTGGCGGAGCGGATTCTGCGCCAGTCGCCGCCCTTCGACGTCCTGGTCGTCGACGACAACTCGCCGGATGGGACGGGGGCGTTGGCGGACGAGCTGGCGCGGCGGTTCCAGGCGATCCACGTGCTCCATCGCGCCCGCAAGGAGGGGCTCGGCCGCGCCTACGTCGCGGGGTTCAAGTGGGCGCTGGCGAACGGGTACGAATATATTTTCGAGATGGACGCCGACCACTCGCACAATCCCGACCAGTTGCCCGATTTGCTGGCCGGAGCCGAGCGCTATGACCTGGTGCTGGGCTCGCGGTACGTGGGCGGCATTCGCGTGCTCGATTGGGACATGCAGCGGCTGCTGATCTCGAGCTTCGGGAATTGGTATGCGCGGGCCGTGACCGGGCTCGCGTACTCGGACCTGACGGGCGGCTTCAAGTGCTACCGCCGCGCCGTGCTCGAATCGATCGACCTGGACAGCATCCACAGCGTCGGCTACGCATTCCAGATCGAGATGACGTGGTGGGCGGTGCAGCGGGGGTTTCGTGTCGGCGAGGTCCCCATCACCTTTTACGGGCGCGATCACGGCGAGACCAAGTTCTCGAAAGCGATCGTATGGGAAGCAGTATGGACGGTGTGGAAGCTGCGTCTTGGCCTGATTCGCAACCGCGTTCCGCAGGCGCGCCAGCGGCTCGGGACGCTGGAAGCCTCGCCGCCGGCCGACTGACCCGCCGCGCCGCCTCGCTCGATGGGCTCGTGGCCGCGGCGCTCTTCTGCGCCGGGTTCGGGTACTTCGCCTTTTTCCATCGCTTGGGCTGGTTCCTGCAGGACGACGGTGTCCTTTTCTACCAATACCTGCGGACGTATCGGGGCCAACTGCCGTATCGCGATTTCTTCACCGGCTACGGTCCGGTGACGCTCTACTTGCACGCCGCGCTGTTCAGTCTGTTCGGTCCTTCGGTCGAGGCGACGCGCCTGCTCATGGCGGTGGTCAATGCCCTCAGCGGGGTTTTCCTCTACGCGGTGACCCGACGCGTGGCGCCGCGGGCGCTGGCGCTGGTTCCGGCGCTGCTCTTTTTCAGCATGCAGCCAGGGGACATCGCGTCGATGGCGTTTCACAATACGCCCTATCCCCTGTGGTATGCGGTGACGTTGATGAGCGGGGGCACGTGGGCCATGCTGCGCACGCTCGAAGCCGCCAGCGCGGCACGGCGGGCCGGCTGGCTGGTGGCGGTGGGTGTGCTGGGCGCGGTCACCTTCCTCGTCAAGCAGAATGCGGGCATCTATTTTTTGTGGGGCGTGACGGGGTATCTGGTCTCGTACCCGGCGGTGGCAGCACGGGATGGGGAGGCAGAGCCGCGGTTCAGTCGGTGGCTGCGTGTCGCGTACCTGAGCTTGATCCCGCTTGCGTCCCTGGTGGTGATCAAGAATTTCATTCGACTGCCGACGGTCGCGCTGTTCGTCCTGCCGACGGCCGTTCTCCTGCTGGTGGGGATGCGGCGGCCGTTTGCGCCTCTGGCCGGGAAGCGGCTGCTGGCCGACCTGGGCTGGGTCGCACTCGGGGCGGTCGTCGCGGTCGCGCCGTGGGTCGTATATTTCGGCAGTCAGATGGGGTTTGGCGCCTTCCTCAAGGCGCTGTTTCTGGTTGGCGTCGACGTCGACCGGAATCTCTATCTTCCGTTTCCGCCCCCGAGCCCGGTGACACAGTGGGTGCTCTTCCTCATGGCGGCGGGTGCGTACCTGTTCCGGCTGGCCAACCGAGAGGCGAATGAGCAGCGACTCCACCGTGCGGCGACCCGCTGGCTGCAAGGGTTCGGACGGCAACTGCTCTATCTGCTGCTGGCCTTTGTCGTGCTGTGGATTGTCGGGCACGAGGTGATCATCGTTCAGCGTTTTCTGCGGCTCGAATACAATCTCTGGCAGGTGTACTGGATCACCAGCACGGCGCTGGACAATCTGGTCTCGTACCTGGTGTTGGTTGTGCTCGGGGCCGGTGTCGTCGTGGTGTGGCGTCAGGCCCGCGGGGCGCTGCGCGAGGGCGATCCGGAGCCGCACCGGTTTCTCTGCGTGCTGTGGATCGCGGCCTGCACCGTCATCCTGTACTACCCGCGGATGGATGCCGCGCACTTGGTGGCGGCGGCGGCGCTGGTGTACGTGGCAGGGATGGGGTTGCTGGAGCAGGTCCGTGTCCGCGTCGCGGCGGCGGTGCGCGGCGACGGGCGGTACGTGCGGTGGGCGTTCAACGGCGCTCTTGCGCTCGGCATCGCTTTCGTCGTTGGCTGGAAGCTGGCGCCCAAGGTGTACAGCCGCGTCATGTTGGCGCGCACGGGTGATGGCGTGGCGCTCGTGTCGACGCCGACCGAGTCGCTGCAGCTCGACAACGCCGACATCTACTTTCCGGTGTACGAGAAGGCGCAGCGCCTGCCGATCCAGGCGTTTCGCGAGATCATCGCGTACATCCGCCAGACCACGCGCGAGGACGAGCCGATCTTCACCTTCCCCGCCCTTCCGCTCGTCTACTTCTTCGCCGGCCGCCACAATCCGACGCGGCACGACTACTTTCTGGGCAACAACGTGTCGCTGGACGAGCAGGCGGAGCTCATCCGCACCCTGGAACGCGCCGAGGTCCCGCTGATCGTCCTGCCCAGCGATGCGAACGACTACTTCCTGCGCAAGGCGCGTGACTTCACCCGCTTGCTCACCGCGTACTTCAACCAGCGCTACTATCTGGAACGCCGGGTCGGCCCCTTCGACGTGCTGCGCCGCTACGGGACGGAGGCGACCAGTCGACTCTCACCCACAGCGGCGGCGGGACGTCATGGGCAGGTGGCGGAGTCAGCCACTGGTACGGCCGCACAGGGCGCGGGCGGGTAGGAGATGGGTGGGGGATGGGTTGGATGGCGGACAAACGCGCGGCTGTCGCGTCCGTTGCGGCGATCGCCGCTGGGTTGGCGGTATTGGGCGGTGTCTACTGGTTGCAGGTGCGGGCCTTTCACACCGAGGTCGACGACGCGTTCATCATCTATGTTTACGCGAAGCGGTTTGCGGAGGGGCACGGCCTGGTCTTCAACATTGGCGAGCGGGTGGAGGGGTACACGTGTTTTCTCTGGGTCGTGTTGCTCGGCGCGGGGCACTATCTGGGCGTCAGCCTCGAGCGTGCCGCTCCGCTCCTGAGCGCGAGCTTCGGTCTGGCGACGCTGCCGCTGGTTTATGCGGCCGCGCGTACTGCCGGTGCGGGCCGCTGGGCGGCGCTTGCGGCACCGGCGCTGCTGGCCCTGATGCCGGCCTATGCCTACTGGGGCAGCTCGGGAATGGAGACGTTGCCACTGACGTTTGTAGTTGCGCTGGCCGTGTATGCGTATCTCCGCCAGCCCGCCAGCCGGATGGTGCCGGCTTTGCTCGCGTTGGCAGTGATGACGCGTCCGGACGCCGTGATTGTGGCAGGTCCCATTGTCATGGAGCGCTTCATCCACTGGCGGGGGCGCCGGCCGTTTTGGCGATGGGTGTCGGTCTTCCTGCTCGTCTTCTCCTGCCTCCTGCTCGGCGTGGCCGAGGTGCGC
>JBBITY010000130.1:7373-8497 GCA_037440565.1 Desulfurellales bacterium | reverse complement strand
ACCAGGGCCCTGCACCCCGCCGCCGCGGCATAGGCCGCGAGTGCCGCGGATGTGTTGCCGGTGGAGGCACACGCCACCGCCTGCGCACGGATGCGACGCGCCTGGGTGACGCCCACCGTCATGCCACGATCCTTGAACGATCCCGTCGGATTGAGACCCTCGAACTTCAGGTACAGCTCGATCTTGGAGTCGATCCCGGCCGCCAGGCGCTCGCAGGGAATGAGGGGCGTGTTGCCTTCCAGCAGCGTGATGACCGGCCAGTCCTTTTCCACCGGCAGATAGGCCCGATACTCTTCGATCACGCCGCGCCACATCCCCGCGGTTTTCACGCTAAACTCTCCTCGACGCGGATCAACGTGGATCGAGCCCGTACGATGTCGAGCCGGTCGATCGCGGCGATCGCGCGGCGCACCGCGCGTTCGCGCCCCTCATGGGTGCGGATCACGATCGGCACGACGCCGCCGCGCTCCCGTCCCTTTTGAATCACTGACGCAATGGAAATCTCGCCCTTGCCGAGAATGCCGGCGATCCATGCCAAAACGCCAGGTCGGTCGACCACCATGAAGCGTAAATAGTACTCGCTTTCCAACTCGTCCAGCGGCACGACACGGGCGCGGGGCTGCGCGCGCACTGAGTAGCCGAGCGGCGGCACCCGCCCGCGGCTACCGTGCAACCGGTCGCGCGCCACCGCCATGATGTCGGCCACCACGGCAGTCGCCGTCGGCATCATTCCCGCGCCCAGTCCAAGGTACATGCTGGCACCGAGGGCGTCGCTGTGCACGACGATCGCGTTCAACGCACCGTTGACGTCCGCGAGCAGGTGCTGGCGCGGCACCATTGTCGGATGCACCCGCGCCTCGATGCGGTCGCCGCGGCGCTTGGCGATGGCGAGCGACTTGATGACGAACCCGAACTCGCGCGCAAAGCCGATGTCGATCTGGCTGATGTGGCGGATGCCTTCGGTCGAAATCGCCGCCACCGGGACGCGCTCGCCGAAGGCCAGTTGGATGAGGAGGGCCAACTTGTGCGCCGCGTCGACGCCGTCGACATCGAAGCTCGGGTCCGCCTCCGCCAACCCATCCGCCTGGGCGGCCTTCAGCACCGCCCCAAACTCTCCCCCTTCA
>JBBITY010000130.1:4141-7363 GCA_037440565.1 Desulfurellales bacterium | reverse complement strand
CTCGGCGAACTCCCCGCCCGCCTCGCTCATGCGGCTCAGGATGTAGTTCGAGGTCCCGTTGACGATCCCGTACACCGCGCTGCACCGATCGGCTGCCAGTCCTTCCTTCAGGGTTCGAATGATTGGAATGCCCCCGCCCACGCTCGCCTCGAAACCGACCTCCACGCGGGCCCGCTCGGCCGCGGCGAAGATCTCGTGCCCGTGATGGGCGAGCAACGCCTTGTTCGCCGTGACCACGTCCTTCCCCTTGGCGATCGCCCCGAGCACCACGCGCCGCGCCACCCCCGTGCCCCCCACCAGCTCGATCACGATGTCGATGGTGGGATCTTCGATGATCGCGGCGGCATCGGGAACGAGCACGCCCGGCGGGAGGCGCACGCCTCGATCTCGCTCCAGGTCGATGTCGGCCACGCGCACGAGGTCGAGCGTCGCGCCGATCTTGTTCGCGATCAGGCCGCGGTTGCGCTGCAGGAGCTTGATCACGCCGGTGCCGATCGTGCCGAACCCAACCAGGCCCAGCCGTACGGCGCTTTGCACCACCACCGACCTCCCTCTCTGCCCTTCGCGCGGCCCGTCACCGCAACCGAATGCCTCAGCCGCGCGAGGCGCTGGCGCGCCGCACCTTGCCGGCAGGGCCGGCTGCCAGCGCCCGGCGAATCCCGCGTACCGCTTGTCGCGTGCGGTGCTCGTTCTCGATGAGCGCGAAGCGCACATAGCGGTCGCCGTACTCGCCGAAGCCGACCCCGGGCGAGACCGCGACCTTGGCATCGCGCAGCAGAAAGGTCGCGAACTTCAGGGAGCCCATGGCCGTATAAGGTTCGGGGATCGGGGCCCAGACAAACATCGTGGCCTTCGGCCGCTCTACCGGCCAGCCGGCGCGGTTCAGGCCGTCGACGAGCACGTTGCGGCGCGCTTCGTAGCGCTTGCGGATCTCCTCGACGTAATGCTGCGGCCCGTTCAAGGCGTGGATCGCGGCAATCTGCAGCGGCTGAAAGATCCCGTAATCCAGATAGCTCTTGATGCGCGCCAGAGCGGCGATCATGGCTGGATTGCCGACACAGAAGCCAACGCGCCACCCCGGCATGTTGTAGCTCTTCGACAGCGTGAAGAACTCCACCCCGACCTCCTTCGCTCCCGGCACCTCGAGAAAACTCGGCGCGCGATAGCCATCGAAAACGAGATCCGCGTAGGCCAGATCGTGGACGACCATCAGATGGTGTTCCCTGGCGAAATCGACGATCTTCTCGAAGAAGGGCCGATCGACGACCAGCGTCGTGGGGTTGTGGGGAAAGTTCAGCACCAACAGCTTCGGTTTCGGCCACGTCTGCCGCATGGCTTCCACGAGGTGGGCGAAAAAATCCTCGCCGGGCAGGAGCGGGATGCTGCGCAGGTCTCCGCCGGCCAGGATGACGGAGTACTGATGGATCGGGTATGTCGGGCTCGGGCAAAAAACCACGTCGCCCGGCCCCAGCACAGCGAGCGCGAGATGGGCCAGGCCTTCCTTCGAGCCGATGGTGGCCACGGCTTCCGTGTCCGGGTCGAGATCGACGTGGTACCGGCGCCGGTACCAGTCCGTAATCGCCACTCGGAGTTTGTAGATGCCGCGCGACACCGAGTAGCGGTGGTTGACCGGTTTCTGCGCCGCTTCGACCAGCTTCGCCACCACGTGCGGTGGGGTCGGACCGTCGGGGTTTCCCATCCCGAAGTCGATGATGTCTTCCCCCGCCCGACGCGCTTCCTGTTTCAGGTCGCCAATGATGTTGAAGACGTACGGGGGGAGGCGCTTGATGCGCGGAAAGTCCATGAAAGTTATCGACTTCTAAACAATTTGCTCGGACGGCGCAAATTCGTTCTCGCCGAGCGTGGAGCACCTCATCCGATCTCGGCCAGACCGAGGCGACCGGCCCAACGGTGCTGCAACACCGTGCGCAGGGCGGCGGATTCCGGAGTCTGCAAGCTCGGATCGTTCGTCAGCCAGGCCTCGGCCGCGCGCCGGGCGCCGTCGAGGATCCGGCTGTCGCGGATGAGATTCGCGACGCGGAAGTCCGGCAGCCCGGACTGGCGGGTGCCGAGAAACTCCCCTGGCCCGCGCAACTGCAGATCCACTTCGGCGATCTTGAACCCGTCGGTCGTGTCCCGCATGGCTGTGAGGCGCCGGTAGACCTCCTCCCCACGCCGGTAGGGAGCCACGAGGATGCACGTGGCGCGCGCGGATCCCCGCCCTACCCTTCCCCGCAATTGGTGGAGCTGCGACAGGCCAAAGCGCTCCGCGTGCTCCACCACCATGATCGTCGCGTTGGGCACGTCGACCCCCACCTCGATGACCGTGGTGCTCACCAAGAGCTGCACGTCACCGGCCCGAAACCGCTGCATGACGGCGTCGCGCTCCTCTGTTTTCATCCGCCCGTGCACCAGGCCCACCCGGTACCCGGCGAACACCGTGCGCCGCAGCTCGTGCGCCATCGTGGTCGCGTCGCGCAAGTCCTCTTTCTCCGAACTGTCGACCAAGGGGTAGACGACGTACCCCTGGTGCCCCGCGTCCAGCTCCTGCTTCACCATCTGGTACACGCGTTGCCGCTCCGCTTCGTTGAAGATCAGCGTGCGCACGGGCGCGCGGCCCGGTGGCAGCTCGTCCAGCGCCGAGACATCCAGGTCGCCGTAGACCGTCATCGCCAGCGTGCGTGGGATGGGCGTGGCGCTCATCAGTAAGATGTCCGGCGCCGCCCCTTCGCCGCTCAACTGGCGGAGCGCGGCGCGCTGCAGGACGCCGAAGCGGTGCTGCTCGTCGATCACGCCGAGGCCGAACGCCCGCAGGCGCACGCCTTCTTGAATCAGCGCGTGTGTGCCAACCACGAGCTGCAGATCCCCCGCCGCCAGCGCCGCGTACACGCGCGCCTTTTCGCCGCGCGACATCTCGCCGGTCAAGAGCACCGCGCGAACACCCAGGGCATCCGTGAAATGCGCCACCGTGCGGAAGTGTTGCTCGGCCAGCAGCTCGGTCGGCGCCATGAACGCCGCCTGATAGCCGTTCTCGATCGCCACCAGCGCGGCGAACAGCGCGACGACCGTCTTGCCGCTACCCACGTCGCCCTGCACCAGACGATGCATCGGGTGCGGCTGCGCCATGTCCCGGTAGATCTCCTCCAGCACCCGGTGCTGGGCATCGGTGAGGGCGAATGGAAGGATTTGGTACAGGCGGTCGGTCAGCGACCCGCGCCGCGG
>JBBITY010000130.1:0-4131 GCA_037440565.1 Desulfurellales bacterium | reverse complement strand
CGATGGTGCCGCAGGTCACGGGCGTGCCGGGGGCGAGGCCGGTCTCGCGCGCCGTGGCGCGCCGCCGCAAGGCCATGCCGAGCTGGAGAAAGAACAGCTCGTCGAAGACCAGAGCGCGGTGCCCAACCGAGCCGAACGAGTTGAGCGCATCCACGTCCGCATCAGGCGACGGGAGATGCACCGCGCGCAGCGCCGCCGCCAGGTCGATGAGATTCGCGGGCCCGGTCACGGCCGGAGGCAGTGCGCTCGGCACGGAATCCGCCCAGTCCTGCACAGCCTGCTGAACGAGCTTGCGCATTGCCGCGACGGTCATGTTCGTCGGCTTGTTGTAAACGGGAAGGATGCCTGGCCCGGCTGCGTCCGGGGCGAGATCGATCTCGGGGTGCACGATCCGCTTCCCGCCACCGGGCGTGCGCTCGATCCGGCCGTACACGCAGCATCGTTGCCCGGTGCGGTACCGGGCGCGAAAGTAGGCGACTTGGTTGTACCAGGTGAGCCCGAGCAACCCGCTCGGGTCGCGCAGAATGCCTTCCAAGATCCGCCGCCGCGCCCGGCCCACGGCGCGCTCCTGCAGTTGAACCAGCTCGCCGATCACGGTGACTTCCTCCCCGACCTTTGCCTCGGCGATCGGACAGACCCGGCGCCGGTCCTCGTAGCGGAACGGCAGGTGGTAGAGCAGGTCCTCGATCGTCTCGATGCCGAACTTCCGCAGTTGCTCGGCGCGCTGCGGACCGATGCCGCGCACGAATTGGACCGATTGCGCGAGCCGCTCCAGCGCGGCGCGGGCGTCCCCCGACGTGGTCCGGTACGTCGCCGTTCCTTCCCTGCGGTCGTCGAGCTGGGCGACCAGCGCACAACAGCGCCGCGCCAACTCGATCCGGCGCTCGGGCGGGGCCCCGTCGTAGTGCTCCAGGTGCTCGCACAGCTCGGCCAGCGGTTGGCGCCGGTACCAGTCGATTGTCGGCAGAAGCGCCCGGGCGCGCAGCGCGAACTCCCGGGCGGGGAGCTGTGTGCGCGCCGCCGTGGCGGGTGGCGCCGCAGCGACGAATTCGAGCGGCCGGCGCACCGCGGCGAGAAACCCGCTGAGTGAATCTCCTTCGGGAGGCGGCGCGGGTGCCTCAGCCAAGCGACCGACTCCGCTGGCGCGCGCCGATCGTCTTGATGCGCGCGTGGTACTCCTGCAGCGGAGCCACCTGCACGGCACCCCGTTGCAGGAACTCAATGCCCTCGGCGGCCGCCGCGGCGCCGGCCACCGTCGTGAAGTACGGCACGCGACATTCGAGGGCGCTGCGGCGCAGGGGGAACGAATCGCGATGCGCTCCGCTCCCCTTCGGCGTGTTGATCACCATCATGATGCGGCCGGCGCGAATCGCATCGACTGCGTGCGGACTGCCCTGCTGAACCTTATTGATGGCCGTCGCGGCGACACCGTGGTCCTTGAGAAAGGCGGCCGTGCCGCGCGTCGCGACCAGCTCGAAGCCGCAGCGCGCCAATCGCTGAGCGACGGGCAACAGGGCCGGTTTCTCCGCATCCGGTACGCTCAGGAACACCGTTCCTTCGAGCGGCAACGTCGTGCCCGCCGCCGACTGCGCCTTCGCGAAGGCAACCCCGAACGATTCGTCCAGGCCCATGACCTCGCCCGTCGACTTCATCTCGGGGCCGAGCAGGGTATCGACGCCGGGAAACTTGGCGAAGGGGAAGACGGCTTCCTTCACCGACACGTACGGCGGCACGATTTCCCTCGTGAATCCGAGCTCTTCCAGTTTTTCTCCCACCATGACCCGAGCGGCCAGCTTGGCAAGGGGCGCGCCAATGGCTTTGCTGACGAACGGCACGGTGCGCGAGGCACGGGGGTTCACTTCCAAAATGTAGACGTCGGCGTCCTTGATGGCGAACTGCACGTTCATGAGTCCCACCACCCGCAACTCGAGGGCGAGCGCGACGACCTGGCGGCGCACCTCATCCAACACCGCTGGCGGCACGGACTTCGCCGGCAGTGAGCACGCGCTGTCTCCCGAGTGCACGCCGGCGCGTTCGATGTGCTCCATGATGCCGCCGATCACCACCGTCCTGCCGTCGCTGATGGCGTCAACATCCAGCTCGATGGCGTCATCGAGAAACTGATCGATCAGCACCGGGCGCCCCGGTCCCAATTCCACGGCGCGATCCATATAGTGGCGCAGCGATGCTTCATCGTAGACGATTTCCATCGCCCGGCCGCCGAGGACGTACGACGGGCGCACCAGCACGGGATAGCCGAGGCGCGCCGCGATCCGGACCGCCTCGTCCACTGCCAGCGCCGTGCCGTTCAAGGGTTGGCGCAGCTCGAGCTGATCGAGCAGGGCGGCAAAGCGCTTGCGGTCCTCCGCGCGATCGATCGAGTCCGGCGACGTGCCGATGATGGGGATGCCGGCCGCTTCCAGCGGCACGGCGAGCTTCAAGGGCGTCTGGCCGCCGAATTGGACGATCACGCCGTCTGGTCGCTCGCGCGCGGCGATCTCGATCACATCCTCGCGGGTCAGCGGCTCGAAGTAGAGCTTGTCGGACGTGTCGTAATCCGTGCTGACCGTCTCCGGATTGCAGTTCACCATGATGGTTTCGTAGCCCGCCTCCTTCAGCGCGAAAGCGGCGTGCACACAGCAGTAGTCGAACTCGATCCCCTGTCCGATGCGATTGGGGCCGCCGCCGAGGATCATGATCTTCTTGCGCGCCGTCGGCCTGCTTTCGTCTTCGCGCTCGTACGTCGAGTACAAGTAGGGCGTGTAGGCGGCAAACTCGGCCCCACACGTATCCACCGTCTTGAAACAAGATCTGATCCCGTACTGCCAGCGCGCCTGGCGAATCTCCTCCTCGCTGCGGTTCAGAAGCTGGCCGAGCCGAATATCGGAGAAGCCCATGGCCTTGGCGCGCAACAGGGCCTCAGGGGCCAGATTCACCTGTGACTCCTCGACGACGATCTGGCGGATGTTTTCGAGGAACCAGGGGTCGATGCGGGTCAGCTCGTAGAGGCGTTCGGTGGTCATGCCGGTGCGATACGCGTCGGCGACGTACCAGAGACGCCGCGCGTTGGGGATGCGCAGTTTTTCCTCGAGCGCGGCGCCCTCCAGACGCGGGCCGCGGCCCTTGTCATCGAATCCGTAGGCGTCGATCTCGAGCGAGCGCAGCGCCTTCTGCAGAGACTCCTTGAACGTCCGCCCGATGGCCATCACCTCGCCCACGGACTTCATCTGCGTGGTCAGAACGTCGGGAGTATCCGCGAACTTCTCGAAGGTGAACCGCGGCACCTTGGTGACGACGTAGTCGATCGTGGGCTCGAAGCAGGCCGGCGTCTCCCGCGTGATGTCGTTCGGAATCTCGTCGAGCGTGTATCCCACCGCCAGCTTCGCCGCGATCTTGGCGATGGGAAAACCGGTCGCCTTGCTGGCCAGGGCGGAGCTGCGCGAGACGCGCGGGTTCATCTCGATGACCACCAGCCGCCCGTTGTCGGGGTGAACGGCGAACTGGATATTCGACCCACCCGTATCGACGCCGATCTCGCGGATGATGGCGATCGCGGCGTCGCGCATGACCTGGTATTCCTTGTCGGTCAGCGTCTGCGCGGGCGCGACGGTCACCGAGTCCCCGGTGTGGACGCCCATCGGGTCGACGTTCTCGATCGAGCAGATGATCACGACGTTGTCGGCGAGGTCGCGCATGACCTCCAGCTCGAACTCCTTCCAGCCGATCACCGACTCCTCGACCAGCGCGGTGCCGACGGGCGAGGTCACGAGCCCCCAGCGGACCGCCTCCTCCAGCTCCTCGGGGTTGTAGGCGATGGACCCGCCGGTGCCGCCGAGCGTGAAGGAGGGCCGGATGATCGCGGGGTAGCCGATCCGGCGCACGATCGCGCGCGCCTCCTCGAGGCTCCGCGCGTAGCCGGAGCGCGGGAGCGCGAGCCCGATCCGCTCCATCGCGCGCTTGAAGAGGTCCCGGTCCTCCGCCTTCTTGATCGCGGGGAGCTTGGCGCCGATCAGCTCGACGCCGAAGCGGTCGAGCGTGCCGTCCTCGGCGAGCGCGACGGCGAGGTTGAGCCCCGTCTGGCCGCCGAGCGTCGGCAGGAGGGCCTGCGGCCGCTCGCGCTCGATGATCCGC
>JBBITY010000129.1:0-8532 GCA_037440565.1 Desulfurellales bacterium | reverse complement strand
CGGGCGCCATATTGCGCCGCCGCCTCAGCCATTGGCTTCGGGTCGGCGGCATCGATGGTGAGCAACCCGGCCTCGATACCCGCCGCTTCCATCAAGCCGACCATCTCGTCGAGCGGGGTGCCCCTGAACACCTCGCCGGCGCGGTGGAAGTAGTCGGTCGCGACGCGCACCAGAAACTCCGGCTGCTGGGCGCTGGCAACCTCGGGCGTGAATGGGTTGACCCAGCAATCGATGGCGCGCACGGGTTGAGTCTCAGTCATTGCTGGCCTCCCTCCCGTCAGAGATTACGCCTGCCACAGCGGCAGGGCGAGCCCCACCCGAATCGGCCACTGCACGGCTCGAAGGGCGCAATTCGACCGCGTCTGCCCGGACCGCGCGCTCACCAGCCCGCGAGATCCGCCGCGCGGGCGCGGTGGAAGTTCGCGTCGCCGAGAAAGCCGCGGTCGAAGATGGCGCGTCGGAACCAGAGGTGGAGGTCGAACTCCCAGGTGAAGCCGATGCCGCCGTGCAGCTCGGTCGTGTCGCGAACCACGCGGTCGAAGAGGTCCGACATGTGTGCCTTGACCATCGCGGCATGGCGCGGCGACTGGTCCCTGATGCGGTCGAAGGCGTGCGCGGCATACCAGCACAAGGACAGCGAGGGCTCCAGCTCCGTGACGAGGTTGGCGAGCTGGTGCTTGACGGCCTGGAAGGCGCCGATCACCTGCCCGAATTGCTCGCGCTGCATCGCGTAGGTGGTGGCCATCTCGACGCAGCGGCGCGCACCGCCGTAGGCGTCGGCGGCGAGGAGAATGAGGCCGGCGTCGAAGGCCCGCCCGAGGGCTGCGGCGCCGTTCGCCAGCTTCACGGCGGGCGTATCCTTGAAAGTGACGGCGTCGAGACGCCGCGTCATGTCGTACACCTTCAGCGGCGTGATCTGCACGCCGGGCGCGCCGCGCTCGACCAGCCACAGGCCGATTCCGTCGCCGTCACGGGCGGCGACGATCAGCAGATGCGCCACCTTTGCGTACGGCACGAGCGGCTTGTGACCGTTCACGCGGCCGTCGGCCCCCGTCGCCTGCAGGCGAGCCGGATCCCATTCACTGTTCTCCTCCCCGAAGGCGATCGTCGCCACGATATCGCCCGCTGCAATCCCGGGCAGCCAGCGGGCTTGCTGCGCCTCGTCGCCGCTCTCGATCAGCGCCACGGTCGCCATGGCCGTGCTGAGGAACGGCCCGGGCGTGGCGGCGTACCCCAGCTCCTCGGCGACGAGCCACAAATCCAGCAGCTCGCGCTCCGATCCACCGTGCGCCGCCGGTGCGATGATCCCCGTGACGCCCAGTTCCGCCAGCTCCCGCCACAGGCTCTCATCATAGCCGCTCTCGCTCTCCATGATCTCGCGCACGCGCGTTGTCGGACAGCGTTCCGCGAGGAAGCGCTTCACCGTGTCTTTCAACAGCACCTGATCTTCCGACAGTCCGAAATCCATCAATGCTCCCTATGACTCAGTGGCCGGTAACCAGCGAGCGCCCGTGAGCCGCTCAGGACTGACGAGCTCCTCCCTGCCCTGCCCGCATCCCGGTGTGCTTCCTCGCCCGACGCCCGACACGTGCCCCCCTCCCGGCACCCGAAACCCGCGACACCTGGCACCCGGCACCACCTCAGCGTCTCGTCGCGGGGTCGCGCGGCAGGCCGAGGCCGCGCTCGGCGATGATGTTGCGCTGAATGTTGGCGGTGCCGCCGGCGATCAGGATGCCGAGCGACCACATGTAGGCGTGGACGAAGAGTCCCATCGGGTTGGTGTCGCTGGGGGCGAGCGCGCCGCGATCGGCGAGGACGTCCATCGCCGTCTTGGCGATGTCGTAGCCGAGCTGCGTCGAGAAGAGCTTCATCACCATCCCGGCCAGCCCGGGCTCCTCGCCGCGCGACTCCATGGTCAACAGCCGGTGGCCATTGTATTCGCTGGCCAGCAGCCGTGTTTCCAGCTCCACCAGGCGGCTGCGGATGACCGGATCTTTGATGGCGGGCTGGCCCCGCCGTTCGAGCATCTGCGCAACCATCACCAGCCCGTCGAACGTGCGCCGGGTGATGAACGAGCCGCCGATCAGGGCCCGTTCGTGCTTGAGCGTGGAACGGCTGACGGCCCAGCCATGGCCGCGCTGGCCGACCATGTTTTCCTTGGGAACCCGGACATTGTCGAAGAACACCTCGCTGAAATCGGCGTCGCCGGTCATTTGCCGCAGCGGCCGGATCTCGATGCCGGGCGTCTTCATGTCGATCAGCAGGTAGCTGATGCCCTCATGTTTCGGCTTGTCCGGGTCGGTGCGCACCAGGCAGAACATCCAGTGCGCCTCGTTCGCATTGGAGGTCCAGATCTTCTGCCCGTTCACGACCCAGAAGTCGCCGTCCAGCTCGGCACGCGTGCGCAGGGAGGCGAGATCGCTCCCCGCCCCGGGCTCGCTGTAGCCCTGGCACCACAAGATCTGACCGAGCAGGGTGCCGCGGACAAATCGCTGCTTCTGCTCCTCGCTCCCGTGAGCGAGCAGAGTCGGCACCAGCATGCTCGGCCCCTGTCCAACCATCTCGTACGGGGCCTTGGCGCGGCGGAACTCCTCCGCGATGATCGTGCTCTTGAGCGGGTCGTACGGTTGCTCCCCGCCGCCGTAGCGGCGCGGCACGTGGCGGTAGAGGTAGCCGCGCTCGATCGCCGCCAATCGGAATTCGGTGGCCCGCTCGTCGACCCGGACCACAGCGCCCATCAGGGCCGCCTGGCCCTCGGGCGCTGGCGTGCTGGCCCGATCGGCGTCCGTCCAGTTCTTTTCGAGAAACTCCCGCACCTCGGCGCGGAAGGCCTCGTACTCGGCGCTGTAGCTCAGATCCATCGACGTATCCCTCGTACGGAGAGTATGACGCAGCGCGGCGCGCGCCGCCACACGCCCTGTTACCCGACTCGCGCCCGAGCAGCAAGGGCGCGAGCCCCCTCGGCGGCGCGCTGAAGGCCGGGGCACGTTGCCGACGCGGAGCCCGCGTACTTCCCGAGGGCCTCGGTTGCGATCGCCAGCGCATCGCCGATCGGCTCGGTTGGGAATCGAGCGGCCTCCGGATCCGTTTCCTTCACCCCGCTCGCCACGGCGGTGGCGGTCGACCCGCGCGCGAGCAGCTTGCGGCCGTGCATTTCAAGCTCGAAAATGTCGCGGGCGTCTGCCTGGCCGATGCGCTCCAGCTCGTTCGCGTCGCTGTGGCCGGGCAGCACCCGCCCGACCAGCCCCCGAACGCGCGCGAGCACATTACAGGTCGCGGAATCCCACTCGCTCGGCGGAACCGGGCTGGTGCACGGCCGGTTCGCGCCGGGCTCGTTCTCGTCCCCCCACGCGGCCAGGCAGACGGGCAGGGAACCGGCAATTGCAGCGCGAACCTTTGCGCGAGTGATCGATACTTTCACGGCCCGGCCCTGCTCCCGTATAGCGCCCCGACCTGGTGCCAGCCGCGGACTCTTCCGCGTTCACGGTATCAAGCACGGGACCGCTTGGCGGCTGTGGCGCCGGTAGATGCGGAAGTCAGAATCCGTGGTTAACAGGACGAGCGGGTCCGACAGAGTCTCCGTCATCCGCACGAGGCAGGCGTCGGCCAGACTCATGGGCACGTTCCCATACTTGTCCATGAGACGCAGCACAGAGTCCAACTCGCTCCCGAGACCGAACCGCACCTGCACCAAGCCGCGTCTGAGCAGGCCGGCCAGCACTTCCGCCCCGGCTGGCCAATGAGGAAGAACGCCTCCGACAGCACCGCCTCGCAGGTCAGCCACGGTGCGGGGAACTGGCGCGACCGCGCCACCCACGGCCCAGGCGTGATACTGATCGTCCCGGCGGACCAACCCAACGAGCAGGCCGCTATCGACGACGCGCTTTGCCGTAACCCCACTCCCGAAGGTAGTGCTTCTTCCGCGCCGAAAGGTCGGTGGGCAGACCGTCGCCGCGAACCGACCCGATCAGGTCGGCTGCGAGATCGTAAAAGGAGGGCGGCGTGCCGGTCCGACGCCCGCGCGCTTCGAGCCGGCGACGCACCACATCGGACTTGGACACCCCAGCGGCGCGGGACTCGGCCTCAATCGCCTGCGCTAGCTCGTCCGGCAAACGAACCGTCAGCGTCTTCATCGCCCCCTTGTAATACGACCCTGGCAGCAGCGCAACACCTGCCGCTCGACCGCCTGACCGAAACGACCGAAGAGCACGGCAGCGGCACCTCGAATTAGGCCTGAACGTGTACCGTCCGGTCTTGACTTACCTCGGCTTCTGGCGACCAGGGGGACGCATAGCCTGACCGGTTGTTCCGCCAAGAGGGATTCGCCCGCTCCCCCGGTGGCGCACTCCGTGGCCAGGGGCGACGGCGACGGGGCGACCCGCACGGACCCGCCACCGTTGTAGCCACCCGCGAAAGCCACCGCTAGGATCAGCAAGGCGCTGGATATCGCGCACGCGGCGACCCGGCGCCTGTCACTCTCGGTCTCTTCTTCGCTTGCCATACCAGATATCCAGCCCCTCCCGGCGCCGCACGAATTTCCGGCCCGCGAGAGCCAATCGCGCCAGGAGGCCCAGGACCTCGCGTCCCGAATGTGCCCGCAGCTTCCGCCCAGAGGTGGTCACGAACTCACGGAGGATCACGAACCGGCCTTGACGACGCAGCGCCCGGCTCATGGCGGCTTCTTCTGCGGCGAACAGTTCCTCATCGAAGCCACCGGCCGCGCCGAATGCCTCACGGGTGCAGAACAGGAAGCAGCCGCTCGCCAGCCCCAAGGCCCGGTAGAGAGGAACCGCCACTGCGGCCAAGACGCGGCCATAGGCCGGCAAAGGGCCGTCGAAGCGAAACGCGCAGCCGCCACCCACTGCGCCCCGAAGCATGGCCTCGACGGCCGCACGGACGGCGGCTGCGGTGACAACCGTGTCGGCATCGACGAAGATGAGTATTTCGCCCTTCGCTTCCGACGCCCCCGCGTTGCGTGCCGCCGCGATCTGCTGATGCTGCACCCGGATCACGCGGGCACCGTGCTCTTGCGCGACAGAGGCCGTGCGGTCCGTCGACGCATCGTCCACGACGACAACCTCCGTCGGCCGCCCCAGCGCCCGCGCCGCCTCGTCGAGCGCGCTCAAGGTGCGGCCGAGGAGCCGCTCCTCGTTATGGGCCGGGATGATGAAGGAGATCATGTGTGTACAGAACGCCCGCGCTCGCTCAGATGGCGATCGTGCGTGCGATTTCATCGGACAGCGCTTGCGGCACGTTTGTCCGGCCTCTTATCTGGCTCGTGCACCGACAGCAGGGGCGGGAGCTTTTTGCAACCCCTCGCCGCCTGGTACGGTGCACTCACCCACGGGATCGCGTTTCCGACTGCATTCAGCTCAGGGACTGAAAGGCGCTGCGGGCGAGGTCGAAGGCCCAGGAGGGGAAGAGGCCGAGCAAGATGGTGCCGGCGGAGGTGATGAGCAGCGTGGCCAGCAGGTGCGGGCGGTGCGTCAGTATCTCGACCTCGCGGTTGCCTTCCGACATGTACATCTTCACCAACACGCCGGCGTAGTAATACATGGACACGACGCTGTTCAGCACGGCGATGACGGCGAGGCCGACGTAGCCGGATTTCACCGCGGCGCTGAACAGATAGAACTTGCCGGTGAAACCGGCCAGGCTCGGGATGCCGGCGAGCGACAGCATGAACACCGCCATGCTGAAGCCGAGGAACGGATACTGGAAGCCGAGCCCGGCGTAGTCGTCCAGATCTTCGTTCGGTTCGCCGCGGCGCGCCAAGGCGATGACGACGGCGAAGGCACCGAGGTTCATGAGCGCGTACACGAGGAGGTAGTACAGGACCGCGGCACCGCCGGCTTCCTTCCCAGCCACCATTCCGACCAGCAGGTAACCGGCGTGGGCGATACTCGAATAAGCGAGCATGCGCTTGATGTTGCGCTGGAGCAGCGCCACGACGTTGCCGAGGGTCATGGTCAGCACGGCCACAATCCGCACCACGCCCGTCCAATCCGTCGCCAGGCCGGCGAAATGATGGAGGAACACGCGGGCGAAAGCCGCGAACGCCGCCGCCTTGACCCCGACGGCCATCAGCGCCGTGATCGAGGTCGGCGCGCCCTCGTACACATCCGGCGCCCACGCGTGGAAGGGCACCGCCGCGATCTTGAACCCGAAGCCCACCAGCAGCAAGGCCATGCCGATGAGGACGAGCGCACGCTGTTCCCCGGCGCTGCTCGCCAGCTTCGCGCTCACCGGGCCCAAGGCCGTGGTGCCGAAAGCGCCATAGATCAGCGCGATCCCGAACACCAGAAAGCCAGTCGCAAACGCACCGAGCAGGAAGTATTTCACCGCCGCCTCGCTGGAGCGCAGGTCGCGCCGCGCCATTCCGGCGAGCACGTACACGCCCACCGACATCACTTCGAGGCCGAGGAACAGGACGATGAGGTCGGTCGCAGCCGCCATCATCAACATGCCGGCCGTGGCGAAGAGCAAGAGCACATAGTACTCGCCCGTGCGGACTTCGATCGTGTCGAGGTAGTCCATCGACATCAGCAGGGTCAGAACAGCGGCGAGGCAGAAGACCAAGTTGAAGAACAGCGCGTAGCGGTCGACGACGAACGTACCGGCAAAGCCGCTTTGATGGCTGTTCCACAGCATGGCGGACACGAGGCTCGCCACCAGCAGGCCGACGATACCGATCCAGCCCAGCCCCTCGCGGTCGGGCCCCTCCATGGCCAGGTCGGCGATGAGGACCAGGAACGCCGTACCCATCACGACCAGCGTCGGCAACAGTGCAAGCCAGGAGATGTCAGGAAAATTCATCGCAGCCGATCCGCTTGGGCCACAGCTTGGGGGGCGGGGTCGGTGGCCTGCGCCACCCGCACGCGCTCCAGCCGTGCCACGTACGCCTTCACCGCCGGCTCCATGCGGCTCAGGAAGGGGCGCGGATACACGCCCATCGCCACGATCATCACCAGCACCGGCACGAGGACGACCAGCTCGCGTGCGGTCAGGTCGGTGAGCTGCTGGTTCGCCGGCTTGTCCAGCGGGCCAAACATGACGCGCTGGAACATCCACAACAGGTACACGGCCCCCAGAATGACGCCCGTCGCACCGACGGCCGTGACCCACGGACTGGCCTCGAAGGCGCCGAGCAAGATCATGAACTCGCCGACAAAGCCGTTCAGCCCAGGCAGACCCGCCGACGACAACATCACGATCAAGAACACTGCCGAAAACAGCGGCAACTGCTTCCACAGACCCCCAAAGTCGGCGATCATCCGCGTATGCCGCCGCTGGTAAATTACCCCGACGATCAAGAACAGGGC
Source organism: Desulfurellales bacterium (assembly GCA_037440565.1). GTDB lineage: Bacteria > Desulfobacterota > Binatia > HRBIN30 > CADEER01 > JBBITY01. The sequence goes on along the minus strand of JBBITY010000129.1, from coordinate 1,210 downwards.
TCCAGTCGACAGGCCGTGCCCCAGCATCTGATAGAGACTGCCCGTGATCCCCTGCACGTTGAACGCGAACATCCCGAGCATGACGAACCCCAGGTGGCTCACCGATGAGTACGCGACCAGCTTTTTCAGGTCGGGCTGCACCATCGACACCAAGGCCCCGTAGACGATCCCGATCACGGCCGCGCCGGCAATGTACGGCCACGCCTCCACGGCAACGGCCTGGAACAAGGGGATCGCGTAACGCAGGAACCCGTAGGTACCGAGCTTCAAGAGCACGCCGGCGAGAATGACGGATCCGCCGGTGGGTGCTTCGACGTGCGCGTCCGGAAGCCACGTGTGCAGCGGAAACATCGGCACCTTGATGGCAAAGGCCAAGGCGAAGGCCGCAAACAGCCACCGCTGCGCCGCGAGCGGAACCTGCAGGTCGTAGAGGCGCACTACATCGAAGCTGAGCTGGCCGTGCGCCGCTTGGTACGACCACACAAGATAGAGAATCGCCACCAGCATCAGCAGGCTGCCGACCATGGTGAAGAGCACGAACTTGATCGCAGCGTAAATGCGCCGCGGCCCGCCCCACACGCCGATGATAAAGTACATCGGCACCAGCATGACCTCCCAGAAAACGTAAAACAGGAAGAGATCGAGGGCGACGAACGCGCCGAGCATGCCGACCTCGAGCAGAAGCAGGAAGATCATGTACTCCTTGACCCGCTTCTCGATGTCGCCCCAACCGAAGAGCACGACCAGCGGGGTCAGGAACGTCGTCAGCATGACGAGGAAGAGGCTCATCCCATCGACGCCGACGCGGTAGAAGACCTGCAGCGCCGGAATCCACGCCGCCTGCTCGACGAACTGGAAGCCCGCGTCCGCCGGGTCGAACGCCGCAAAAAGCAACAGCGACAAGATGAACGGCGGGAGTGAAAAGACGAAGGCGCTCCGGCGCAGGCCGGCCACTTGCTCACGCGGGATGAACAGCAGCGTCAGGGCACCGAGCAGGGGGGAAAAGACGATTGCAGACAGCATGGGACCGTCCAGCTACCGCAGCGCGTAGTAGCCCACGAGCAGCACGGCGCCGAGCAGGAAGCACAAAGCATAATGCTGCACGTCCCCGCTTTGCACCGTGCGCCACCAGCGGCTGCCGGTGGCGACGCCCTGCGCCGTGCCGTTCACCAGTCCGTCGATGACCCGCACGTCGAAGGCGCGCCAGAGC
>JBBITY010000128.1:0-8580 GCA_037440565.1 Desulfurellales bacterium | reverse complement strand
GATGATGACCGATCGCCCCGGTGTTGCCCTGACGGTGCTCACGGCTGACTGCGTACCGATGGTGATGATTGCACCAGCCGCTCGCGTCGCGATGGTTCTGCACGCCGGGTGGCGGGGCACCGTCGGTGCCATTGCCCAGGCGGGACTGGTCGCAGCGCGGGACGCGTTTGGCGTGCGGCCGGCCGAGTGGCAGGTCGCCCTCGGGCCGGCGATCGCGGGGTGTTGCTATGAAGTTGAAGCCGGGATCGGCGAGCAACTCGAGCGGTGCTGGGGCAGGATGCCGGCCGCTTGGCAACGGGCGGGCAGCCGCGGTCTATTGGACTTGCGCCAGGCGAATCGGGCGATCTTGGTCGCAAACGGGGTTCCGCCCGAGCAGATCGTCGACGTTGGGCCCTGCACGGCGTGCGCTTCCGATCACTTTTTTTCCCACCGGCGATGGGGCAGCCAGACCGGACGGCAACTCAGCATCGTGGGTTGGATCTGAAAACCGAGTTGTCAGTCTTCCGGCCGGCTGGTAGATTGCGGGCGAAGGAGGGACGCGCAATGAAGCGATTGGTCATTGTCCTGGCGATGGCGTCCGCGGTGGTGGTCGGCGGAAGGACGGCGCGTGGGAGCGACGTCAGTGACGAGTACGACGAATCGGTCTTGCACCCGCTGCGCTTCGCCTATCACCTCATTCACCCCGTTGGCTTCGCCGCCGAGTGGCTCGTGGGCCGGCCCTTCCATTACATCGTTTCTCGCCCGTACCTCGACGAGTTCTTCGGTTATCGCCCCACGGACGAAGAGGGGATGTACCGCCGCCGGATCGACGAGCGGATGTAGAAGTCGCCCGCCGCCCGTTCGGCGCCCGCCCCGTTCGGGGAGGGCGGCCGCAGGGCAGCACCTCACTCGACTTGCCCCTCCCCCTGATCGCGCAGTGCCCGGCGTTTTTCGTGCCGCTCCATCGCGAGATCGACCAGGCACGAGATGAGGTCGCGCAAGGGTAGCCCGGAGGCCTCCCACAGCTTCGGGTACATGCTGATGGAGGTAAAGCCGGGGATCGTGTTGAGCTCGTTCACGTACAGGCGCTCGGTGCCCCGTTCGAGAAAATAGTCCACGCGCGCCATGCCCGCGCAGTCGAGCACTTGGAAGACGCGGATCGACATGGACTGCACGGCCTCGCAGAGCTGCGGCGAAAGGGGGGCGGGGATCACCAGGCGCGCCTGACTGCGGTCGCTGTACTTGGCCTTGTAAGAGTAAAACTCAGCGCCGGGCACGATCTCTCCCGGCAGCGAGGCGCGGGGCTCGTCGTTGCCCAGGACGGAGCACTCGATCTCACGGGCGTCGATGCCTTGCTCGATGAGGATCTTGCGGTCGTACGCCAGAGCCTCAGCGATCGCCGCGTCCAGTTCGGCTTCCGTGTGGACCTTGCGAATGCCCACGGAGGAACCGAGGTTCGCCGGCTTCACGAAGACGGGGCTTCCCAAGCGCCGAGCCCGTGCGCGGATGGCTGGCGCGTCTTGCTGCCACGCTGCCTGCGTAACCGCCTCGAAGCGGACCACCGGGAGCCCGGCGTCGCGCAGCAGGCGCTTCTGCACGTCCTTGTCCATGCCGAGCGCGGACCCCAGCACGCCGGCGCCGACGTACGGCACGCCCAGCATGTCGAGCAGCCCTTGGATCGCACCGTCCTCCCCGAAGGGGCCGTGCAAGACGGGAAACACGACGTCCACCACCGGCAGCGCTCGCTGCGGTGCGACGGTATCGATCAGGGCGAAGCCGCTGGCGTGCGGCACGAGGACGAGGTCGGTCGCTTCGTCGCCGTCCACCGCTCCCCTCAGTCGGTCGAATGCGTCCTCGCGGTACAGGTGCCATCGACCGTCGCGGCCGATGCCGATCAGCGCCACGTCGAAGCGCGAGCGATCGATCGCGGCGACGACCGAACGCGCTGAGCGGATGGAAATCTCGTGTTCTCCAGAACGACCGCCGAAAATGATGCCGATGCGCAGCTTGCCTTCCGACGCCATCACCCACCTGCGGCGCCGACCCTAGCACACCAGTGACTGTCCGACGACTTCCACGAGCGTGAAAACGCCCGTCTTGCACGGGGCGCAAAGGTGTGAAATGAAAGGCGTGCGGAAAGAGGACCAGGACGTGCGAAGCCATCGAGATAGGGCGCTGAGCCACCTAACGGCATGCGACGCGACATGGGCCGGCTGCGCGCAGGCGTTCCGCTCGGGTGCGGGGGTCGTGGCGGTGTTGCGTACGGCCAAGATTAACCCGGGCGTAGCGTCCGGTGGTCCTCTGGGAGGAGGAGTCCCGTAGGAACCAGGAAAACTCTCACTGGAAAAAGGGCCACCGGAAGAACCGGTGGCCCTTTTTTTTGGCCCTTCACAGCGCGGGGGGCCAGGCGATGCGACGATGACCGGCCGGCACGATCCGTCGCCGGATCGAGGTGGCGCAAACAGGAAAGGAGGACACGCAATGCAAGGGCTTGATGCGAAAGTGGTCGCTGAACGACTGCGGCAGGTGGTGGCGGACGAGCCGAAGGCGTTCGCCTACGACATCGGCGTGAGCCTTTCGGCCGTCTACAACTACTTGAACGGCCGCATCCCGTCGACCGAAGTGCTGTTCCGCATCGCGCGCTACACGGGCCGTCCCATGGAATGGTTTCTGGAGGGTGCAGAGGTGGACACGCTCGGCGTCGGGCCGAACGCAACCAACGGCAACCGCAGCGCAGTCGCTGCGTAGGCGGCGCGCCTCGGCTCCGTTGCGGGAGCGGGACGCGTGGCGAAGGAGGCATGTGATGGTTTGGTATCTGTACGGCGCGCCGGTCCCGCTGGACGTGAGTTGGCCCGGTGGCATCGGGGTGGACGGTCTGGTGTTGGCGGTACTGGTCGCGGGCGCGGCGCTGGTCGGTTTGGTCGTGCGGGCCCAGCGCCCGATGCGCCGGCGCGTCGCTCCAGTGCTCGTCCCGATCAAAGGGGGAAAGGAGGTGCGCCGCATCGCGGCCTAGAGCGCCGCGTCAGCTTCAGGCGGGGAGGGGGTTCCTCCCTCCCCGCCATCCGTTCCCGTCCGTGCCCGACGCCTGCCCTGCATGGGCCCTTTTCAAGGCGCGGGGCCTGCGCTAAGTCTGGGCGCCCATTGGATGACCGTTGAGCCGGCAAATGAGCGAATGGATCGTCGACATCAGCGAAAGTGACTTCGAGCAGAGTGTCGTCGAACGATCCAAACACGTTCCCATCATCGTCGACTTCTGGGCGCCTTGGTGCGGGCCGTGCCGCACGCTCAGCCCGCTCCTGGAGCGACTGGCAAACGAGCACGCGGGCGCTTTCATCCTGGCGAAGGTGAATGTCGACCGAAACCCGAATCTCGCCGCGGCATTTGGTGTTCGGAGCATCCCGATGGTGTTGGGGTTGCGCGAAGGGCGCGTGGTGGCGGAATTCGTCGGTGCCCTTCCCGAGAGCGAGGTGCGCGAATTTCTCACCCGGGTTCTGCCAAGTGCGAGTGACCAGCTCGCCCGTCGCGGCCAGCAGCTCTACGGGGAGGGCAGAGCGTCGGAGGCCGAGGCGGCGTTTCGCCAGGCGCTCGAACTCGACGCGCGCTGCGACCGCGCCCTGCTCGGACTGGCGGCCCTTCTCGCGGATCGTCGAGCTGACAGGGAGGCCCTGGACCTGTTGGATCGCGTGGCACCCACCAGTCCCGTCCGCCAAGACGCGGATCGACTCGCGGCCGAGATCCGCATCCGCCAGGTGGGCGGTACGGACGAGACCGCATTGCGCGCCAAACTCAGCGCGAATCCGTCAGACATCGAGACGCGCTTCGCGCTGGCCCAAACGCTGGCGGCGAATGGTCGATACGACGAGGCCTTGCGCGAGTACCTCGAAATCGTCACGCGTGACCGGAACTTCCGCGACGACGCCGCGCGCCGGGCCATGCTCGACGTCTTCGAGCTGCTGGGACCCGGCAATGAGTTGGCGGAGCGCTACCGCTCTGAGCTGGCCAAGGTTCTGTTCCGATGATCGGCGATGCGCCCAGTTGGCTGCCGGCCACCCGGGTGCCAGAACACACCGCTGGCCGCGTCCTGCGCGGGTAGCTTCCGGCGCGGGACGCCGGCGATCGACGATCGCCGGCTCCCCGCTCGCCGGCCCACCACCTCAAGCCTCCCAAGTCCGGCGCCATCTGCTCCGCCACATCCCAACCTCCGCGGCGCCGCTACCACTCCGTCACGGGCGAGCGGCTCTGGCTGCAACGCGCATGCCGCGGGAGTCGTCGTGGCTGGCGGCCTCGGCGCCTCTGGTGGCGGCAATCGCGGAGCGCATTGCGCAAACAAAGCGTCAGCGTGTTGACACCGTCGAGGAAGTGCCCGTACGCTTCGGTTTCATGCGAGCCGTCGACTCCGCGGAGCGTGACCTGCGGTCTTCGCCAACCGCGGGCACCGGCCGTTCTGCCAGTCGTCGGGCGCGGCGTTCCTCTCGGGCGGCCGCCTCGCCCTACAGCACCAGCCGGCGCAGTCGCAGCGCGTTGGTGATCACCGAGACGGAGCTGAAGGTCATCGCCGCGGCTGCGATCATCGGACTCAAGAGCACGCCGAGCGCCGGATAGAGCACACCCGCGGCGATGGGAACGCCGAGCGTGTTGTACACGAAGGCGAAGAAGAGGTTCTGCCGAATGTTGCGCATCGTGCCACGGCTCAACCGCAGGGCTTTGGCGATGCCGCGCAGGTCGCCCTTCACCAGGGTCACGCCGGCGCTTTCCATCGCCACGTCGGTGCCTGTTCCCATCGCGATGCCGACATCGGCCTGGGCGAGCGCGGGCGCGTCGTTGATGCCGTCGCCGGCCATGGCGACACGGTGCCCCTCCGCCTGGAGCCGTTTGACCGCGGCGGCTTTGTGTTCCGGCAAGACTTGAGCCTCCACCGCGTCGAGGCCGAGCTGGCGGGCGACCGCTTCGGCGGTCGCCCGGTTGTCGCCGGTGAGCATGACGATACGAATGCCGTCGCCGTGCAGTAGGCGAATCGCGTCTGGCGTCGAGGCTTTGATGGGGTCGGCGACGCCCAGCAGGCCCGCTAGTCGCCCGTCGGCGGCCACGAACATCACCGTTTGGCCGTCGCGGCGACACTCTGCGGCGCGTCCGGCGAGCTCGCTGGGGTCCACGCCCAGTTGCTCGAGCAGAGACTCGGTACCGAGAATGACCTCGTGACCGTTGACCACACCCCGGACGCCTTTCCCGGGGATGGATACGAAATTCGCCACTGTGTGTCGTGCGGCGCCTTGTCGCTCCGCCTCGGCGACGATAGCCGCCGCCAGCGGGTGTTCGCTGCTGCGCTCCACGGCGGCGGCGAGCGAGAGCACCGCGCGCTCATCGTATCCGGGCAGCGCCAGCACCGACATCAGGCGGGGCTTGCCCTCGGTCAGTGTGCCCGTCTTGTCCACCACGAGCGTGTCGATCTTCTCGAGTGCCTCCAGCGCCTCGGCATTCTTGATCAGCACGCCGGCACGTGCACCGCGTCCCGTACCGACCATGATCGACATCGGTGTGGCCAACCCCAACGCGCAGGGGCAGGCGATGATCAGGACCGCCACCGCGTTGACCAGCGCGTAGGCCATGCGGGGCTCGGGGCCAAAGAGTGACCAGGCGACGAAGGTCAGAACCGCGGTCAGCACGACCGCGGGCACGAAGTACGAGGCGACCAGGTCGGCTACGCGCTGGATGGGGGCGCGGCTGCGCTGTGCCTCGTTGACCATCTGCACGATGCGAGCGAGCAGCGTGTCGCGACCCACCCGCTCGGCGCGCATGACGAAACTTCCGCTGCCGTTCACCGTGCCGCCCGTCACTGGATCGCCTGGGCCCTTTTCGACTGGGATGGCCTCGCCGGTGAGCATCGATTCGTCGACCGCACTGTTTCCGTCCAGGACCACGCCGTCCACGGGCACCTTTTCTCCCGGCCGCACGCGCAGCCGATCGCCTGGGTGCACGCGATCGAGCGGCACGTCTTCCTCCGTGCCGTCGCGTAGCCGTCGGGCGGTCTTGGGGGAGAGCCCGAGCAGCGCTCGGATCGCGCCGCTGGTCTGCCGGCGCGCCCGCAATTCCAGCACCTGCCCGAGCAGGACGAGCACCGTGATGGTTGCGGCGGCCTCGAAGTACACCGGCACGGTGCCGTCGTGGCCGCGAAACGAGGCGGGGAAGATCTGCGGGAAGGCCGTCGCGATCAGACTGTAGAAGTACGCCACGCCGGTGCCGATCGCGATCAGTGTGAACATGTTCAGGTTGCGGTTGGCGACCGATGCCCATCCGCGTTCGAAGAACGGGCGCCCTCCCCACAGCACCACGGGCGTCGCCAGGGCGAACTGAACCCACGCGTGCACGCTGGAGGGAAGTCGCTGCGCGAGCGGGTGTCTCCACACCATTTCCGACATGGCGAGCAGCAGCAGCGCAATCGTCGGCGTGAGGCTCAACCAAAAGCGGCGGCTCATGTCGCGCAACTCGGGGCTCTCCGCTTCGCCGAGGGCGACCGTGCGCGGTTCGAGGGCCATGCCGCAGATCGGGCAGGCGCCCGGTTCCGCGCGTACGACCTCCGGATGCATCGGGCACGTGTACTCGCCAGCGCGATCGGCCGGCGCCGCCTGCGGACGGGGAGCGGCAGCAGGGGTGAGATAGCGAGCCGGCTCGGCGCGAAACTTCTCCCGGCAGCGCGGATTGCAGAAGTAGTACGTGCGGCCGGCGTGAACGTACGTTCCACCTCTTGGCGCGTTTGGGTCGACGCGCATGCCGCACACCGGGTCTCTCTCCCCGTGCCCGGCGCGCTGAACATGGCCCGACGGGAGGCCTCCCTCAGCATGCGAGCTCATACCCTCGCCCCTCGCCCCCTCGAACCCTTGACCTCTCATGCGTCGCCGCGGACCGGGTTCTTCGTGAGTGCCTTCTCCGCCGAGTTGCGCTTCATGGTGTTCTCCGCGAGCGAGTCTAGGCGAGCGCGGCTGGTGTTGCCAGCCCGCCCCCGTTGCCCGCCGCGCGGCGGTCGAGATATACCCCCTCAGCAAAACGCCGCCGCGCGCGGCACGATTGGGTGACGTGATGAGTCTAACGCTGGTGGCGGTCTGCATGGTCGCCGTCCTGGTGGCCGGCTACACGCTGTACGGACGATTTGTGGCGCATCAGTACCGCCTCGATGCCGGTGCGGTGACGCCCGCGGTGGCGGTCAACGACGGCGTCGACTTCGTGCCCACCAAGCCGTTCTATCTGCTCGGGCAGCATTTCAGTGCGATTGCGGCTGCCGGGCCCATCGCCGGGCCGATTCTCGCCTGCCTGCAGTTCGGCTGGCTCCCCTGCTTGCTATGGATCGGGCTCGGCGTGGTGTTCATCGGGGCCGTGCACGATTTCTCGAGTCTCGTCGCCTCGGTTCGGCACGGCGGCCGGTCGATCGCCGCCATCGTGAAGGAAACCATCGGCGAGCGTGCGTGGCTCGCCATCATGCTCTTCATCTGGATCGCGCTCGTCTACGTCATCGTCGCGTTCGCCGACATTACGGCGAGCACGTTCGTCAGCGGCTGTGAGGACCTCGCCGGCAGCCAGTTCAGCTTCAACCCGGGCGGAGCGGTGGCGGCGGCCAGCGTCATGTATCTGCTCCTCGCCGTCCTGATGGGACTGATCGAGCGCTGGCTGCATCCCCCCCTGTGGCTGCTCACGGCGATCTTCGTGCCCGCCACGCTCGGCGTGGTCTGGCTGGGCACGCAGATGTCGACGGTGCTGGTGCTGAGCGCGCGCACGTGGGCGTTGCTGATTCTGGCTTACTGTTTCGTTGCTTCTCTCACTCCGATGTGGGCCTTGCTGCAGCCGCGCGGCTACCTGGGCGGCTTCGTCCTCTATCTGGCCTTGCTCGTCGGTATCGTCGGGATCTTCTTCGTCGGCTTCGCCATCAGGCAGGAGGCGTTCAAAGGATGGCATGCGCCCGGACCGACGGGCGCGCTCTGGCCGTTCCTCTTCGTGACCATCGCCTGCGGGGCGTGCTCCGGCTTTCACGGCCTGGTGTGCTCGGGAACCACCTCCAAGCAGATTCGCAAAGAGCCTGATTGCTGGCCGATCGGATATGGGGGCATGCTGCTGGAGGGCTTTGTCGCGGTGATCGCGCTGGCGACGGTGATGATCGTCGACACGGCGAGCACGGCCGGCAAGGCGCCGGGCGCGACCTATGGCGCGGGCATCGGGCGCTTCCTGACCGTGATGATCGGCGAACGGCACCTGCTGTTCGCGACCACGTTCGGGGCCATGGCGTTCTCGACCTTCGTCTTCGACACGCTCGACGTCAGCACGCGCCTGGGACGGTACATTCTCCAGGAGCTCCTCGGCTGGGGCAGCCGCGCCGGCGGTGTGCTGGCGGCTGGGTTCACCGTGCTGGTGCCGGTCGCGTTCATTCTGGCTTCCGAGGAGGGATCGTACCGCACGTTCTGGACGCTCTTCGGCACCAGCAACCAGTTGCTCGCCTCGCTCACCTTGCTGGCGGTCAGCGTATGGCTGAGCCGCCATGGACGCCGCTACTGGTTCACGCTCCTGCCGATGATCTTCGTCATGGCTGTGACCCTGTGGTCCCTGGCTATCCAGGTG
>JBBITY010000127.1:3751-8634 GCA_037440565.1 Desulfurellales bacterium | reverse complement strand
GACACGACGCGCTCGTACCCCATCTCCTTCAGCGTGCGCCCGGCCAGCAGCGAGCGGGTGCCGCCCGCACAATAGAGGACGATGGCCGCGCGCTTGTCGGGAATGACCTCCTCGATGCGCATGTCCAGAAAGCCGCGCGGAATTGAGATCGCCCCCGGCAGGTGGCCGTCGCGATACTCGTCCTTCTCGCGGACGTCGACAAGCTGCAGCCGTGCGCCATTCGACAGTTGCCGTTTGACCTCGTCCGGGGTCCACTCGGGCACCTGCCGCCGCGCCTCCTGCATCAGCTCCTTGAAGGTCTTTGCCATGGTCATCGCCTCGGCGTCATCTTATCCAAGCGCACCCGGTTTCGCCACGCCGGCCCCCACCGCCCCTACTTCGCTGCGACGGCGCGCTCCGCATCTCGATAGCCTTGCAGCAGTTCCTCCATCAACCCCTCGGGGCCGCGCTCGGCAAGGAGCGCGGACCGCCCCATCAGGACTTCCTTGGTCTCGATGAAATCCGCGCGGTTGTATCCCCAAATCTTCGGATGGACATAGGTGTCCATGCGGATAGCGTCGCACGGGCAGGCCTCGACGCAGAACCCGCAATAGATACAGCGGAGCGTGTCGATCTCGTAGCGCAACGGGAATTTCTCGACCGCGGGGTCCGGGTGCTCACCCGCCTCGATGTAGATGCAGTTCGCGGGACACGCCGTCGCGCAGAGGAAGCAGGCGGTGCAGCGGACCGACCCATCCTCCTTGAGCGTGAGGCGGTGGCTTCCCCGGTAGTTGTCGGGGTATCGCTTGTACTCGTCGGGATACTGCACGGTCACCGCGGCGCGACGGCCCTTGGCCAATCCCACCGCGTGCAGAACATGCACGCTCAGGTTCCGCCAGAATCGCACGTTGGTCACGATCAATCCGCGCACGATCTCGGGCAGGTACAGTTGCTCCCAGATCGTCAACTCGCGACGCCGTTTCATGACCTCTCGCCCCTCGCAGCTACTATCCCCGGCCAGGGTGGGACAATCAAGCTGGGGGCCGTCCTGATTCTGTCCTCGCGGTGCCCGCGCAATCGCGGCAGAGGCCATATACGGCGGTGGTCTGCCAGTGCACGACGCAGCCCGCTTGCTCCGCACTCCTGCTTTTCCGCGACCGGGAAGGCCCCGGCAAGTCACTGACCGCGCCGCACGCCTCGCAGACGAAATGATCGTGCGCCTCCACCACGGCATCGAAATGCGAGACGCCACTGGCGACCCGCACCACGCGTGCCCGCCCCTGCGCGCGCAACTTGTCCAGGTTGCGATAGACTGTGCCCAAACTCACCCGTGGCATCCGGCGGCGGACGCGCGTCAGAATCTGCTCGGCGGTGGGATGATCGCCCGAGGCCGCCAGAACGTCGTAGGTCACCGCTAGTTGCCGGGTCGTCCGCCGTTTCATTCCGCGTCGCGCAAATCCTCAGCCAGCGAGGCGCGCACCGCTCCGTCGATGCGCGTCCGGGCACGGTACTTCGGATGATCGACGACCAGCCATACCGGCAGCCGTGCATCCGCGAACGCCCGCCGCGCCGGGGCGGGCAGGGAAAAACGCACGTACTGCACCGCACTGAGCTTTTCCCCCGTGCTGCGCCCAGGCTCGAACTCCGCGGGGACCACACAGGCCGTGTCGATCTCCAGGCGTACCGCCTCGTCGAGCCCGATCAGCTCCTTCAGCCGCTCGGCGATCCTCTCCTGATCCGTGATCTCGATGAGCATGGTGGCACTGAGCTGGCCCGGGGCGGGCAGAAGCGCGTTGTACACCGCGAGCTCCGCGCGCACGGCGTCGAGATCGGTGATGTGCTCCGCGCGCACCATCTCCTGAATCTGGAAGCGAATCGTGTCGTGGTTCTCGAAAACGAACGTCACGCTATCGCCGACGGAGACGCGCCGGTGGCGCTTCAATTCAATAATCCGGCGGCGCACCTCGTCCCGGATGGTCTCGTAGTGCTGCAGCCCGACGAGATCATCGAGGGTCACTGGTCGAATGCTCGATGCCATCATGTACCCTGACAGCCCGTGAAACCGCACACGCGGTCTCACGGGCGTGGCGCGGGGTTACAGTTTGAGGCTCTCCAGCCCCTTCTGGAAGCGGCCGGCGTGTGACTTCTCGGCTCGCGCCAGGGTCTCGAACCATTCGGCAATCTCGGCAAACCCCTCATCGCGGGCGGTTTTCGCAAACCCAGGATACATCTGGGTGTACTCGTAGGTCTCGCCCTCGACTGCCGACCTGAGGTTCTTGTCAGTGTCCCCGATCGGCGCCCCGGTCGCCGGATCACCGACCTCCTTCAAGAAGTCCAAATGGCCGAAGGCGTGACCCGTCTCCGCTTCCGACGTGTCACGAAACAGGCCGCCGATGTCCGGGTATCCCTCGATATCAGCTCGGCGCGCGAAGTATAGGTAGCGCCGATTGGCCTGCGATTCGCCGGCGAATGCCGCCTTGAGGTTCTCGTGGGTCTTTGTTCCCTTCAGTGATTTCGCCATCTCCGATCCTCCTCCAGTTCGTTTAATAGGAACCATTCCTATTAAGTCCGAGCATAAGAACCCAGCCACCGCCTGTCAATCCCCTCGCCACCGCTTCTGGCCGAGCATGGCCCGGATCACAGGGCCGCATCGGGTCGCTTCGCACGGTCCGGTTCCCGCGCGCGTGCGCCGCTTCACCTCGTCAAACGTCGCCGCACCGTTGCGGATCGCCTTTTCAATCACGCCCTTACGAATCTTGTTGCACAGGCAGATGACTTGGTAGGCATCTATCACCGCGCGCCGGACAGCGTCGTCCTCGGCGCTCACGGGTCGCTCTCCAGGGCTCCGGGTGGGGTGTTCGGAGGCCGTTACGGGTTCTCCAGTACGCGGAATCCGATCTTGACCGCGACTTGGAACTCACTGACCTTGCCGTCCTTGATCAGGCCCCGCATCTGCGTGGTTTCGAACCACGCCAGGCCCTTGAGAGTCTTGGCCGCTTGCGCGACGGCGTTGCGGGTCGCCTCCGCAAAGCTCTTGTCCGACACGCCGACGACCTCGATCACCTTGTAGGTCCGATTCATATGGCTTTCCGCTCCTCACAAGCCGAGCGCCTTGACGCTCGGGCGCTCGCGCAAGCGTTCAATCCAGCCTGGCACCTGCCGCAAGCGCGGGTCCACCTCCACACCAAGGCGGCTCAGGATGAGCACGCCCGGGACGAACGCAATGTCCGCGATCGAAAACTGGCCTACGAGATATTCCTTGGTACCCAACTGCATTTCGAGCCGCGCCAGGGCGCGCGCGATCTCGTTGCGGTAGCGGTGCAATCGCTCCGCATCCTGCTCGGCCTCCGGCTTGGCCAGCTCCGTCATGACGAACCCTATGGAGGGCAAGAAGGAATTGTCGCAAAAATCCTCGAGCAGGCGCACCCGCGCCCGCCCGGCCGAATCCGCCGGCATGAGCGGCGGATGCGGGTATTCGTCCTCGAGGTACTCATTGATGATGGTCGAATCGTACACGACCAGGTCTTCGTCGACCAGTACGGGCACCTTCCCGTATGGATTCAGCTTCAAAAACTCCGGCTTTTGCTGCTCCTTCGCGCGCAGATCGACGAAAATCCTTTCGTACTCTAGCTCTTTCTCGGCCAGCGCCACCCGGACCTTCTGTGCAAAAACGCAGTCCGTGTAATCATACAATCTCATCGTAGACCGCCTCCCGTGGGCCAACCCGTGTCATGGGTAGCCGGCACAATCGCAAAAAAGGGCGGCACTGTAAACAAAGGTCGGGCCGAAACCTGCTAGGCGGCCAGCGTATACCCCATGACCTCTGTGAAGCAGCGGACGAACGTCACTTCGACACTCTCGAACTCGACCGGGCGACCGAGCTGCCGCTCCAAGGTCGTCACCTCCATACCCGGCATCCGGCACGCCACGATCTGACCGAAGTAGCTGACATCCGTGCTGACGTTCAGCGCGACTCCGTGAAAGGCGATGCCGCGGCGCACGCCGATGCCGATGGAGGCGATTTTCTGCTGTCCCACCCACACGCCGGTCTCCCCAGGACGGATCGCGGCCCCGACACCGAAGGCCGCACACGTCGCAATCAGTGCCTCCTCGAGTGCCCGCACGTACCGGTGGACGTCGCGGCGTGGGTACAGGTGCACAATCGGGTAGGCGACGAGCTGTCCGGGCCCGTGAAACGTGGCTCCCCCACCGCGACCGACGCGAAACACCGGCACGCGCAGCCGATCCGCCGCACCGCGGAGATCGGCTGCATCCGCGCCGCGCCCGAGCGTGTAGACCGGATCATGTTCGAGCAGCAGCAGCTCGTCCGTCTCGTCTCCAGCGATTTTTGCCGCAACCAGGCTTTCCTGCAGTTCGAGTGCCGCGGCGTATTCCATACGCCCCAGGTGGCGCACGCGCAGGACTCTGCGGATGTCGTCCCGTTTCTCCCTGCGCGTAGGAGACTCGGTTCTTTGCCGAGGATTCATTCAGGCGAGAATCAACGGTACAGGATTTTCGAGCAGCGCCTTCAGATCGGCCAGAAATCCACCGGCCTCGATGCCGTTCAGCACCCGGTGATCGCAGGAGAGGGTCGCGCGCATTGTTCGGGCGACCGCGACGTGCCCCTGACGCACCACCGGGCGTTCTTTGACCGCACCGACCGCCAGCACGGCCGCCTGGGGCGGGTTGATCACCGCCACCAAGTCGTCCACGTCGAGCATACCGACGTTCGAGAGACTGAAAGTCCCGCCCGCCAAGTCATCACCGCTGAACTTTCCGCTGCGCGCCTTCTCCGTGAGTGCCGCGGTGCGCGCGGCGATGTCGCGCAGGGAGAGCCCCTGCGCCTGGTGCAACACTGGCACAACCAATCCATCCTCGACCGCAACGGCGATGCCGATGTTGAC
>JBBITY010000127.1:0-3710 GCA_037440565.1 Desulfurellales bacterium | reverse complement strand
CCACGAGGCGTTCAGCCGCGGATGGCGTACCAGGGTCAGCGCCAGGGCCTTCACCAGAAGATGCGTGACAGTGAGTGCGGGAATCAATCCGCTCCGCTTGATCGACTCCCGCAGGCGCATCGCCTCCGACATGTCGATCTCCGCTCGGACATAAAAGTGCGGGATGTCGCGCTTGGCGTCCGCCATCCGGCGCGCAATCACGCGCCGCATCCGCGATGGCTCCTCGCGGCGCGTCGCGAGCCGCACGTCTCCTGCACCGCCAGCGCCCTCCTCGCTCCGCTCTTCAAGGGCGGCTTCGACGTCGCGCTTGACGATGCGCCCGCCTGGGCCGCTGCCCTTCAGCGCCGCCAGATCGATGCCGGCTTCCTCCGCCACCCGCCAGGCGAGCGGCGATGCGCGCACAGGCGCTGAAGCTGGTCCTCGGGAGACTCCGTCTTCCGCTGGCCGGATGAGCCGGTTGGCGGGCGCCACCAGTCGACCAGTTCTCGTCTCTCGAACCTCCGGAACTGGCGCCGTCCCGCTGGCGGCCCTGTTTTCCGCGCTGTACTGCCGCGCCCCGACGGCTCCTTTCTGGCTCGCGAGCGCCTCCGTCTCGGCAACCAGGATCGCGATGACGTCGCCCACCGCGGCGGCCTGGCCTTCCCCGACCCGTATCTCCTGCAAGATCCCCGACTCCGACGCCTCCAACTCCACATCCGCCTTCTCCGTCTCGACCTCAGCCAGCGGCTCGCCGCGCCTGACCAGATCGCCAGGCCGCTTGTGCCAGCGCACAATCGTGCCCTCCTCCATGTTGTCGCTCAGCCTGGGCATGCGGACCTCGATCGTCATCGGCTGCTTCTCGCTGGGCACAGATTCCCGAGCCGCGCACAACACGCGTACCGCGGCGCAGAGGAGGGTCCCCCCTCTGGAAAAGGCGGCCCCACGGGGATTTTCGACACGTCGGGCAAATCCCCCTGAATCCCCCTTTTTTCAGAGGGGAACAGGCTTCTGGCTGTCGCTTCACGTTCTTTCGGCCACGCAACCATCGTTTGCAACAGTATATCAGCGCAGACGGGAACTGCGATGCACGGCGACCGTGGCCTTGAGGCAGAGCTTACGCTCGCCATTTACAGCCCCGGCAGCCGCGCCTGCCGCACTGCCGAGAACGATCGACGATGCGCCGGCGATGGACCGAAGCGCTCCAGCGCCACGAGGTGATCACGCGTGCCGTATCCCATGTGCCGGGCGAAGCCATATTCGGGATACAGGCGGTCCAGCTCGCACATGATGCCGTCGCGCACCACCTTGGCCACGATGGAAGCCGCGGCGATCGAATAGCTGCGGCTGTCACCTTTCACGATCGACACCTGCGGCACCGCGATCCCGGGAATAGAACGCGCGTCGACGAGGAGCTGCTCCGCGGCCACTGGCAGCCCGCATACGGCGCGCCGCATGGCCTCCAGAGCCGCCTGGTACACGTTCAGCCGATCCACCTCCGCCACGTCGACGATCCCAATCCCGACGCCGAGCGCCGCGTGGCGAATCTCATCGGCTAACCGCAGCCGCCGCGCCCGCGAAAGCTTCTTCGAATCGTCCACCCCCAGCACAGCGACGTCCGGAGGAACGATTACCGCCGCTGCGACCAGGGGCCCCGCCAGTGGTCCGACGCCAACCTCGTCAACGCCGCCGACGCGCGTGACGCCGCGTCGCCAGAATTCGCGCTCCAGGCGGAGCAGCACCCGCTTGCGCGCAGCCAACCGGTGTGCCGTACCCACAGCCGCCTCCCCACACGCCTCTTCGTACGCTGATGGGCCGCTGTCAAGTCACGTGTCGGGGGTCCCCTGTTACAATGCCTCGTCCCTGCGCTGCGGCGCCTTCACCCCTCCCGTGCCCAGCCAGGCGAGCATCGTCACCGCAGCGAACGCCCCCGACGCGTCGAGGAACACGTCGCGTCCGGATCCCGTGCGGCTGAATGTCGCAGCCTGGTGCAGCTCATCGGCAACAGCGCACGCGACCGCCAGCGCCAGCGCGGCGCCCGACCACCGGCGCCGGGGCCACTCCGGCCACGTGGCGCGAAACGCCCGCGCGTTCAGCACGCCAAGGATCGCGTACTCGACGAAATGCGCCGTCTTGCGTACGATCGCGTGCACCATGACGAAGCTTTCCGGAGCGATCTGGTCGACGGCGAAGGCGAGGACGAACCGCAACCACCCTTCGGTCCGCGCTTCGGCAAAGCCGTCGCTGGATGCAAGGAAGACCATGGCCATCCACAGCGCCGCCGCCGCCCACGTGATCCGCACCGCGCGGCGGTCAGGCAGGGCTGCGGCCGCCGCGGCGGCGACCAGAGTCGGGCCGGCCTTCACCATCATACCGGCGCCCTCGCGGGACGCCCCGTCGCTATGAGCCCCCAGCGCTTCATCGCCGGCCTGTTAGTTGCCTGCCTGGCGCTGGTGTTCCTGCTCGGCTGGTGGATTCGTCGCCTGCACCACGCCCCGACTCCGCCGTTGGAGTCCACGGCGACCGCCCGGCCCGCCGTCGCTGCGACCACTCTCGCTCCTGCCCCGACGGCACCGATCCCAGCGCATTACCGCCTGGCGGGCACCGTGGTCGGCGATGCCTCGTACGCGGTGATCGAACATCCGGACGGCACCAACGAGCTGTATCGGCCCGGCCAAGAGGTTCCCGGTCTCGGCCGCCTGGTCCGGGTGGAAGCCGACCGCGCGACGTTTGCCGGAGAGCGGGGTCCGATTGATCTCAAGCTCGCACCCGCCCCCATTTCCACCCCGGGTCCGCCGTCGCCACCACCGTCTGCGACGCCTCGCGCACTCACGCCGGCGCGCCAATCGCCGCACGCCCCGTCAGCGCGCGGATCATCGCCTTGAGTCGGCTCGGATCGATCGGCTTCTTGAAGATCACGCTCTCCAGTCCCTCCAGCCGGCTGCGTTTGATGACGTGATCGCGATCGTAGTAATAGCCGGTCATCAAGATTACCGGCGTGGTTCCGCGGCGGCGGATCTCCATAAACAGATCGTAGCCGTCGAGGTCCGGCATGACGACGTCGCTGATGACGATGTCAACGGTCGTGCGATTAATGATCTCGAGCGCGCGCAGGCCGTCGCTGGCGACGAGCACTTCACATCCTTCCGCGCCGAGAAGATCGCGCAGCGAACGGCAGACGCCAAAGTCATCGTCCACCACCAGCACGCGCAAGCCGGCGAGCCCGGGTTCGACCGGCCGAGACGCCGGCGCGGGCGGCCCGAAGTCGGCCATCTGCTGGCCGCTCAAGTACTCGCGGGTACTGTACTTCCCATCCCGGGCCATGTCGCCGAGTCGATTGACGATCGCCTGGATTTTTTCGACCTCGCGCCGGACGGCATCGACACGTTCCTCCTCGACGACCGCCTCCTCGTCCGTCGCCCGGCGCCGAACAAATGCCTCTAGCAGTTCGGCCTCGTTGAGAATCACTTCGAGCGGGCTGTTGATCTCGTGGCACAGCGCCACCGCCACCTCGCCGAGGGTTGCCAGGCGATCGCGCCGCCGAATCTCCCGAATGTCTTTGGCAAAGCCGATCGAACCGATCTCGAGCCCGTTCTCGTCCCACAGGATTGAACCGGAGATCGCGACCGGAATGGATTCGCCCCAGCGGTTGACGAACGTGGTTTCAAAGTTCTTCACCTTGCCGGGGCCGCCGTGCTCCTCGCTGCGCATCGCGGCCATCACTCGCTGGGCTT
>JBBITY010000126.1:6851-8703 GCA_037440565.1 Desulfurellales bacterium | reverse complement strand
GGTCGGGATACAGGTGCTCGACCAGTTCGGTTCACTGACGCTCGACAGGTCAAGCCAGCCCGCCTCCTCGTTCCGAGCACGAAAGGCTTGGGAAGCGCGCCCTCCAGCGACCCCGCCGCCGACGTCGACCACTACAAGTGCTACAAGGTGAAGATCAGCCAGGACGCGCCGAAGTTTCCCAAGGATCTGCAGGCAACGGTCGAGGACCAGTTCGAGAACCGCCTCTATGACATCGTGAAGCCAACGCGGCTGTGTACCCCTGTCAGCAAGGACGGATCGACAATCGTCAGCGGGGCCGGCCACCTCATGTGTTACAAGGCCAAGCCCGCCGAGGGGCAGCCGGAGCACACTCGGGTTGAGGGGCAAATCCACATCAAGAACCAGTTTGGCGACGACCAACGACTCGACACGCTGAAGGAAGACGAACTGTGTGTGCCGGCCATCAAGGACGGGGTGTCGACCGGCAGTGACTTCGACGGCGACGGCGTGCTCGATGGTTACGAGCGCTGGTACTACGGCAACCTCAGTCAGGACGCGACGTCGGATACGGACTCGGATGGCGCCACCCTGTTGCAGGAGTACAACGCCGGCAGCGACCAGACTGACGCCGACACCGACGACGACACCATTGCCGACGGCAGCGACACCAAACCGCAAGACCGCCTGCTGCCCTGACGCGGCGTCCTCGTTCACGATCTCGCGGGGGAGCCGGCGCGTCTGTGCCCGCTCCCCCGCGGCTCCCGTTCCGGATGGGACTGTCGATCTTCTCCGGCTTCCGAAGGGGGAAGGCTCTTGAACCAGCAGGGAAGGGGGTTCCGTCGGGCGGGCACAGCCCACCGATCCCCGGCAATCGGGCCGCTCCTGCGTCGCCGGGCATCCGGGCCATCATTGCTCGTTCTCACCGTGTTTGCTGCGTTTCCGTACCTCCCGACACTTGCAAACGGTTACGTCTGGGACGATCTGCTGCACGTCGTCGACAACCCGCGCATCGAGCACTTTTCCGACGCCCTGGGGTACTTCAGCCGTCTTGAAGGACCCTATTACCGCCCGCTCGTCTTTCTGAGCTATGCGGTGGAATACGCACTCTGGGGACGGAGCGCGTTCGGGTCGCACCTGGTCAATCTTGGTCTGCATCTCCTCGACGTGGCCCTGCTTGTTGCGCTGGCGCGGCGATCGGGGCTCTCGCCCGCGGCAGCGCTCCTGGCGGGCGGCATCTTCGGCCTCCACCCGGTGCAGAGCGATGCCGTGGCCTACGTGTCCGGACGCACGGACCTGCTGATGACGATGGGCGCCCTGCTCGCCTGGCTGGCGCTGTCGAAGAACCTGCAGCGCGCAAAGGAGAAACTCCAACCGAGCCCCTCGTCGAAAGGCCGAGCGCCGGCGGACCGGCGGGAGCACGGCTCCCGCCCGCGACACCGCGGCCCCGTCGCTGCGGTACCATTCTGGAGGGATGGGGCACTGCTCCGTTCCGACGGGTTTTTTCGCAAGTTGTCGGAACACGCTTTGTCGAACAGGGCAGGGAGCCTGTTGGCCGCGCCGGCCGTGGCTCTCTCCATTCTCAGCAAGGAAAGCGGCTATGCGCTGTTGCTGCTCCTGCCGTGGCTCGCCTGGCGAAGCGGCGAGACACGGCGGCAGCGAGTGTTGCTGGCCGCGCCGGGTCTCGCGGTGGGGGTGTCGCTTCTCGCGTTGCGTCCCGGCGGCGTTCCGTGGCCGGAAGGGCAGGGCGATCTGCCGCAAACGCTTGTGGGGGCGGGGTGCACGTGGACCACCTACCTGTCACTCATCGCGTGGCCCGCGAAGCTCCAGGTCGATCGACTGACGGCGATGCCCGAATCGCTTGCTGCGCTCGTCC
>JBBITY010000126.1:0-6841 GCA_037440565.1 Desulfurellales bacterium | reverse complement strand
GGTTCTGGGCACGGCCATTGTGCTCGCGGCTTGGGGCCTCACGCGCCGCGGTGCCGTCGCCGACTGGAGCGCATGGACGGTCGCGTTCTCCCTCGCCGCCGCGAACGTGATTCCACTCTATCCGGCGATTGCACGGCGCGCCGTGTTCACGCCGGAACACAACCTGTACGCGCCCTTGGCGGGTGTGGCGCTGCTATGTGCGGTGGTGTCGGATCGCGTGCGCTCCGCCGCGCGCCCGGCGACGCGCCGACTGCTCGGTGCCACGGCGGCGGCGCTGGTCCTGCTGTGGGGCGTCCGCACGGCCGCGCGCACGCGCGACTGGCGCGACGAGGAGCATCTCTTCACGCAAGCCGCGGCGGCAGGGTCGATCTCGCCGCGCGTCTGGTACAATCTGGGCAACGTGCTGCTCCAGCGCGGCGCGGTGACGGAAGCGATCCACACCTACGCGCACGCGACCCTGATCGCGCCCCGCGACGGCGAGATTTGGGGCAATCTCGGCGTCGCACTCCAGCGGCAGGGGTCGCTGGACGCGGCGCTCGCCGCCGATCGGCAGGCCATCGCGCTCGCCCCGGCCAACGCGCAGCTCTACGAGAACCTCGGCTCACTGCACGTCGCGCGGGGCGACCTCGCCGGCGCGCGCGACGCCTATCGCCAGGCACTTCGCCTGGACCCGACTCGCCGCGGATCGCGCCAAGCACTGGCAGCGATCGATGCCGCCCGCCCGTAACCGTCGGCGGATTCCATCCGTTCAATCCGTGCAAGCCGTTCGATCCGTTGTCAGGACTCACCAACACAACAGGGGCAGATCGCCGTTATCCGATCGGCATCGCATGCCGAACCGCACGGTGTTGCGGGGACGCTCTCGGCGTACCGACGGCGCCGCCAGTGCGAAGCGGAAATCTTCGGGCTCCTCATCGCCCGCGAGCAGGATCGCGATCAGGGCGATCGCCGCGGCGCCGCCGGCAATCGCGCCGCCGATGATGAGCGGCTGTGTCAGGTCATCGCTGGCGGCGCGCACAGCCGCAGGACGAAGGCCAGCGAGCAACAGCGCCGCGAGCATCGCCAGCGCGACCAAGCCCGTTTTCGTCATCTGCTCATCTCCGCGTTTCGTCTCTCCCCGTCTCCGTGTCGCCGCCTCTCCTTCGGAAATATCGTCGGAACCCGCACGCTCTCCCTCGCGCGCGGGCGCTGCGGGAGACGGCATCCCCCGGCGCGCGAGGCATCTTTTCATCCCCTTCCGGCGAGCGCGGTCGATGGCGTCTCCGTGTCTACTCTCTCTTGGGCTGGTCGAGCAAGCGCACGTCGATGGGCTCGCGCGTGGAGAGATGCAGGTCGCGCTGCGGAAAGGGGATCGGGATGCCGGCGTCGCGCAATGCGGCGTGCACGGCCAGCGCCAGATCGCTTCGAATCTGCACCGCCTGCTCGAAGCGCTCCGGATCGGTCCACGCGCGGAGCTGGAAGTTCAGCGCGTTGTCGCCGAAGCCCAGAAACAACGCGCTCGGCGGCGGATCGCGGAGCACGAGCGGGTGGCGCAGGGCGGCGTTCCGCAGGAGGTCGAGAACGCGCTCCGGCTCGACGCCGTAAGCCACCCCGACTGGGACGTCGATGCGCTGCATCCGATCCGAGAGCGTCCAGTTCGTCACGGGATCGGAGATGAGGTTGGCGTTCGGCACGAGAACCTCCGCGCCTTCGCGCGTGCGCACGGTGCTCGAACGAATGCCGATGCGACGAATCTCTCCCATCAGCTCGCCGATCTGCACCGTGTCGCCGACCTTGATCGGGCGCTCGAAGAGCAGGATCAGCCCCGAAACGAAGTTGTTGACGACGTTCTGCAAGCCAAAGCCGATACCAACGCCGAACGCGCCGGCGAGGATCGTGAAGCGGTTGAGATCCAAACCCATCGCCGCCAATGCGATGAGAAAACCGAGGAACAGGATCGCGTAGTGCAGGACCGTCGAAAAGGCGTAGGCGAGACCCGGCGCGAGGCGCACGCGCGGGAAGACGTCCTCGGCCAGGACGAAGCGCACGAATGCCGACGCCGTAATGGCAAGCCAGACGGTGAGCCCGAAGGCGATGACGTCGCCGAGGGAGATCCGAAACGCGCCGACGGCGAACGCCGCGGTCAGCGCCGCGCGCACCGCATCCACGACCGGATCGAGCAGGTGGACGCCTTCCAGTGCCGCCAGCGCCCACCCGGCCCCCGCAAGCCAGCGCAACGCGGTCTCGCTCCGCCGCTGCAGGAGGGCGCGGTGGTGCTCGACCATGTGCAGCGCGCGGAGTATCCGCGTGCGCAGCCCGTACGCCAGCAGACCTTGTGCGATGCGCAGGGCGGCGAAGATCAAAATGGCGATGTACCCGCTGCCGAGGACGGCCGTTTCCGCCAGACGCGCGAGCTGCGTGTACCCGAGCGCGCCGGCGAGCAGGGCGAAGGTGAACACGCCGAGCACCACCCGGGCGAGGCGATCCAAGAGCGCGAAAAGCCTGGCGTGTGTCGGCGCCGCGGCGAGCCGAGCCAGACGCCCGGACCGCACGAGCCAGGTGAGAAACAGCACGCCGGCCAGTAGCTCGACGAGAAGGAGGGCCTCTTCGAGCGGTGGCACGACGGCGCAGAGGCTGCGGACGCGGTCGGCGAGGAAGAAGGCCGCCAGCGCGTAGAGCACCGACAGCACCGGCGCGTCCACCAGGCGCTGCAAGATGCGCAGCACGGGCAGCAGCGCGAGCAGGCCGACGACCTGCCCGAGGACCGGCGGCTGCTGCGGGTAGATCCACAGGGTGGCGAGCAGGCCGAGCACCAGCGCGGAGGAGAGCGGGCGCTCGAAGACGGTGGCCACCCTTGCGAGGCCGCCGTCCTCGGCGCTCCACGCTCGTGTTCGCGCGCGCGCCTGCCGGAGCAAGAGCAGCAACGCGAGGAACAACAGCGCATGCAGCGGTATGCGTGACGACTGCCGCCGGAAATAGTCGCGCAACAGCGCAGCCTGCCCGCCGGCCGATGCGCGCACCCGGGCAGGCAGCTCGATCCATCGATCCGGCCGGCGCTCCCGGCTCCAGATGGGAAGACGATCGGGGACGAACAGCCGCCCGACCAGGCTGCTGCGGAAGCGATCGAGCTGGGCGAGGGCTTGCTCGCAGGCGGCCGACTCCTGCGCGACGCGATCTTGCAACACCAGGATTTGCGCCTGCCGGCCTTCGACGCGCCTACGCATTGCGCGGATTGCGGAGAGCGTTGCCCGAATCCGGTCGATGATCGCTGCTGGCGCGTTGGAGGCCTGCGCCTCATCGCGCGATGCCTGCCACACGGCGCGCAGCCGATCGAGATCGTCGATCTCGCGCTGTCGCTCGGTGGCCTGCGCTGCGAGTGCGCTGTTCCAGGCACTGAGTTCGTCGTGCAGCCCGCGCCACCCCTGGATCAGATTGTCGAGCTCGGCCAGCGGTGGTGTGCCCGTCAGGGCGTTGTGTGTCCGTTCCAAATGCCCGCGTATCCGCTCGCTCCGTTCGGGAAGTTGCGCTTCGATGCTGAGGGTTTCGGCACTGGGCGCCAGGCGTTCTTCGAGGCTCCGCAGATAGGAGGTGACCTCCTCGACGCGCGTGGCGATCTCCGCGAGCGGTATCGCCAGCGCCGGCGGCGAAACGGCCGGCGACGGCGCGCCAAGCGGCTCTTGCGCCCCCCCGCGGCCAGGCAGAACTGCGGCGGCAAGGAACAGGGCGCACGCGAGTGCGGAGTGCAGGTACAGCGAAGCCGGCCGCGCGCGCAGGGCCCCGGCGCGGCGCGGACGCCGGGCGCTTGCGCGCCTGTGGAGCATTCCAGGAGCCTGTCCGAGAAGGGCCCGCTCGCACTTCGACAAGCTCGGCATGAGCGGGCCAGGTCCCGATCTCACGGAGTTGGCCGCTCGGCCTGAGCCTGTCAAAGAGCGGGACCCGGGTCCCTCAAACAGTCTCCTCGGTCGTTCTTCATGCCGCAATCCAGCCTCCCGATCCGCAATCCCGCGTCGCCAATCCGCAATCTGGCTGGCGTACTAGGGGATCGCGCCCCTGGAGGCAATAGCGAGCCGCCGCGGCAGCACAGCGGGGTTTGATGGTTCCGAGACTCCCTGCCATGATCGGCGGTAACGGTGGGTGTCGGAATGGGAAGACACACACGGCGGCCAGCGCACGTGAGGAAGGGCAATCCGTGTGATCGCCCCCGCGACGCGGGAAACCGCCGCAAAGCGGGCGAATACGAGATTCGCCCCCACAACAGATGGCGCCAAGCCCGCGTTTGACGCAATCGCCGCGGTGTTTTCGGCGGCTGTGGCCGGGACCGCTCGTGGTCGGCTGCGGCTTGCTGTTGTTGTCCTGCCGGGGTGGCTGCGGTGCAGAGTCGGGACGGCAAGCACTGCCGCCCGGTAAGCGCTGGCGGATCAGCGTGATCGCCCTGACAAACAGCAGCTGGCTGCAGGAGGCGGAGGCCGGATTGCACGAGGGTCTGCGGGAAGGGACGCTTCTGGTCGGTCGGGATTACGATGTCGAGGTGCTGGCGGCCCCCGAGGCGGCGCGGGTGGAGGAGCTGGTCAGCCGCGCCCTCGATACCGGAACCGATGTGTTCGTAACCCTGTCCAGTCCTGCACTGCAGGCGACGATGCGCCAGGCGGGGGCACGGCCGGTGGTGTTCGCCGACCTCGCGGATCCCGAAATGGCGGGCCTGAAACGGCCAAGTGCGTGGCGCACGTGGTTCGGCGGCTGTTCCGCTGAGGGGCACCCCAACGTCACCGGCGCATATGCCGCAGACGGGGTGGAGTCGTTGGTCGGCGTGGTGCGCCAATGCCTGGAGTCGCCGGGCCGCATCGGCACGTTTTTCGTCCCAGGCGAGCCGGAATCCGTATGGTACAAGAACAAGCTGGTCGAGTCGGCGAAGAAGCTCGGTCTAGAGGTGGATGCCCTCGCCGTGGCGGACCCACGCGAGGTCGCCCGCGCCGCCTCGACGCTCACGAGAACGGTCGCGGCAGTGGTGCTCCTCGGCGACACGGTGACCGATCGGGCCGTCGCCGATGTCGTGCGGGCGGCGCGCCAGGCGAAGGTGCCCGTGTTCAGCCTGGTGACGGCCCACGCGCGCGGCGGGGCGCTGGCGGCGGTCGCCCGCGACGTGCATGCGAGCGGCAAGCGAGCCGGAAGGATGGCCGCGCGCATCCTCGGCGGCCGGCGTCCGTCCGCCATGGCGTTCGACCGGGTCGCCAACGCGCGCCTGCTCGTCAATGTGGACGCCGCCGGTCCGATTGACATGGGTCTGCCGCTCGGCCTCCTGCAGCGCGCCGATGAGGTGATCGCGGAAGAGGGTGAATGAAGATCATGACCGGGCAGCGACCAGCGCGCATCGGCATCATCGGCGGCGGCTTCACCGGGCTCACCGCCGCCTATCGCCTGCTGCAGGCGGGCTATCAAGTCACCCTTTTCGAGCGCTCGCACCAGCTCGGCGGCCTGGCCATGGCCTTCCGGCTCGGCGAGACCCGCCTCGAGAAGTATTACCATCACCTGTTTACCAGCGACCGCGACATCATCGAGTTGGCTGCCGAGCTGGACGTGCCGATCGATTGGCCCTCTCCCCCGATGGGAATTTTCCACGGCGGGCGCGTCTATCGATTCACCACACCCTTGGATCTGCTGCGCTTCACGCCGCTCAGCCTGGCCGATCGAGTGCGCTGCGGGGCCACGGGGCTCTTCCTGCAGCGCTTCCCGAGTCCGAAGCCGTTCGAGCGAGTCAATGCCATCGACTGGTACCGGCGCTACGCGGGGCCAGGGGTGACCACTGCGATCTGGGAACCGTTGTTGCGCGCCAAGTTCGGACGCAATGCGGAGCGCGTCGCGATGGTGTGGATGTGGGGAAAGATGCGGCTGCGAACGACCTCGCGCACGAAAGGCGGCACGAAAGAACGTCTCGGCTATGTTCGGGGCAGTTTCGGCACGCTGGTCGACCGCCTGGCCGAGCGCCTCGGTGCGCTCGGCGGCACGGTGCACGCCGGATGCATTGTGCGGCGCATCGAGGCGACGCCCACCGCTCTCATTCCGCCCGAGGCCAACGTCCCCGCCTTCGTTTCAAACCTGCGGCGCCTGGAGATTCGCAACAGCGGGCCGCCGTGGACGGCCACGCGCGGCGGCGAGCTGCGGGTCGAAACGAGCCGGGGGACCTACACGTTCGATGCGGTCGTGAGCACCGTCGCGCCGCCGCTGCTCGCCGACCTGGCGCCGGTGTTGCCGGCGGGGTGGCGGCAGACCGCGCGGTCCCTCGATCACTCGGGCGTGATCTGCACCATCTTCGTCCTCAGGCGATCGCTGTCGCCGATCTACTGGATGAACGTCAGCGACCCCACGGTGCCGTTCGGCGGACTCATCGAGCACACGAATTACATCCCGGCCTCCGCATACGGCGGCCGCCATGTTCTCTACGTGTCCCACTACGCGTACCCCGATGAAGAGTTCTTCGGGCTGCCGTCGGACGAGCTGCTGGCGCGGTACCTCCCGCACCTCAAGCGCGTGAACCCGGCTTTCGACAAAAGCTGGATCGAGAAGTACATGATTATGCGCGACGACTACGCGCAGCCGATTGTGACCGTGAACTTCGCCGAACGGCTGCTGCCGTACGCAACGCCCGTCCCGGGACTGTTCAGCGCCTCGATGGCACAGCTCTACCCGGAGGACCGAGGCACCAATTACGCCGTCCGCGGCGGAAACCAGGTGGCGGCGGTCGTGCGTCAGTACTGCGAGGCCGCGGGGCGCGAAGTATAGTTCACCGGAAACCGGGCACCGGCCCACGGGTGAACAGCGACAATTATTTCTGCCGGTTCGACGACAATTAGAATTGCCGGTTGGA
>JBBITY010000125.1:0-8758 GCA_037440565.1 Desulfurellales bacterium | reverse complement strand
AGGCACAAAGATCACGGAAAAAAGCGCCGAGAGTCCGAAATCACACCGCACCGAAACGAGGTGGGCCTCGGAG
This sequence comes from Desulfurellales bacterium, assembly GCA_037440565.1. Lineage (GTDB taxonomy): Bacteria > Desulfobacterota > Binatia > HRBIN30 > CADEER01 > JBBITY01. The sequence continues at coordinate 8,685 of JBBITY010000125.1, read as the reverse complement.
CGTCGGGGCAGCTTCCTTCTGGTTTTCTCCGTGTTCTCCGCGCCCCCGCGGTGAAGCTTTTCTTCGGATGTGAGCTTAAGCGTTGAGGGTTCAGAGTCAAGCCGATCTCGGCAGTCGACCTCCACATTCGTTGACTCCTTCGCTCTCGACTCCCGACTCTCACGCAAAACGCGCCCGGATCGCCGCCGCGTGCGCCGCATAGCCCTCCAACTCCGCGAGCGTCGCGATCGCCGGGGCCAAGGCGCGCAGGCCGCGTGCGGAGGCGCGCACCCGGCTCGTGCGCTTCACGAAGTCGTACACGCCGAGCGGCGAGAAGAAGCGCGCGCTGCCGCCGGTGGGCAGCACGTGATTGGGCCCGGCGACGTAGTCGCCGAGCGCTGCGGGGGCGTACGCCCCCTCGAAGATGGTGCCCGCATTGCGCAGCCGTGGCGTGAGGCGCTCCGGCCGCTGCACGAGGAGTTCGAGGTGCTCAGGCGCGACCTGCTCGGCGAGCTCCACCGCTTCGTCGAGATCGCGCACCACGACAAGGGCGCTGCGGCGGCGCAACACGCGCGCAATGTCCGCACGGCGCGGCAGGGCCGGCAGTTGGCGCGCGATTTCACGGCACACGGCTTCCGCCAGGCGGCGCGACGGCGTGAGCAGCACGGCGCACTCGTCGCCGCTGCCGTGTTCGGCCTGCGCCAGCAAGTCGGCCGCCACGTGCGCCGGCTTGGCGTGCGCGTCAGCGATGACCAGCACCTCGCTCGGGCCCGCCGTCGAATCGATGTCCACCTGGCCGTAGACAAGTCGCTTCGCGGCCTGGACGAACGCATTGCCCGGTCCGACGATCTTGTCGACGCGCGGCACGGTATTGGTCCCGTAGGCCAGCGCCGCGACCGCTTGCGCGCCGCCGATCCGGTAGACCGCCGATACGCCGGCAATGTGCGCCGCGGCCAGCACCGCCGGCCGGTGCCCCTCGGGACCAGCCGGCGAGACCATGATGATCTCCCGCACGCCGGCGACGCGGGCAGGAATGGCGTTCATGAGCACCGAGGACGGGTACGCCGCCTTGCCGCCCGGCACGTACACCCCGACACGTGCCAGCGGCGTCACCCGTTGCCCGAGCACCAGTCCGGTCGGATCGCGAAATTGCCACGAAGTCTGGCGCTGGCGCTCGTGAAAGCCGCGAATCCGCCGCGCTGCCAAGCGCAGCGCCGCCGCCACCTCTGCCGGCAGCGCGGCGGCCGCTGCGCGCAGCGCGGCGGCAGGGACCAGCAGCGTCCGCGCGTTCAACCGCACCCCGTCGAATCGCTCCGTGTAAGCCAGCAGCGCCCGGTCGCCGCGGCGGCGGACCTGCTCGACGATCTTGCGCGCCGCGGCCTCCACCCGCTCCGCGTCCCCTCGCGCGACCGCCCGTACGCGCGCGAAAGCGCGCCTGAACCCCGGCGCCGTGGTGGTGAGGATCGGTGCCGGCGCGGTCATGCGCGCGCCCCGCCCACGCGCTGAATGTCCGCCCCGAGTCGCGACAGCTTGGCCTCGATGTGCTCGTAGCCCCGGTCGAGGTGATAGACGCGCAGCACCTCGGTGGTGTTCTGCGCCGCGAGCCCCGCGAGGACGAGCGACACGCTGGCGCGCAGATCCGTCGCCATCACCGGCGCCCCACTCAGGCGCGGCACGCCGCGGACGATGGCGCTGTTCCCTTCCAAGGTGATGTCGGCGCCGAGCCGATTGAACTCATGCACGTGCATGAAGCGGTTCTCGAAGATGGTCTCGGAGATAACGCTCGTCCCCTCGGACACGGCCGCCACCGCCATGATCTGCGCCTGCAAGTCGGTCGGAAAGCCCGGGTACGGCAGCGTCTTCACGTCGACACCCCGCAGCCGACGCGGCGCCCGCACGCGGATGCGGTCCATCTCCTCATCGATCACCGCCCCGGCCTCTCGCAGCTTGACCAGCACCGCCTGCAGGTGATCCGCACGCGCGCCGCGCACGGTCACGTCCCCGCCGGTGATCGCCCCGGCCATGAGGAACGTTCCGGCTTCGATGCGGTCAGGGATGACCGTGTACTCGATGCCATGCAAGCGGGCGACGCCCTGAATGCGAATGACCGCCTCGCCCGCCCCTGCGATTCGCGCGCCCATCGCGCACAACGCCCCTGCCAGATCAACGACCTCCGGCTCGCGCGCGGCGTTCTCGATGATCGTCTCCCCATCTGCCAGCGCCGCCACCATCATCAGGTGCTCCGTGGCACCGACTGAAGGCAGGTCGAGATGGATGTGCGCGCCGCGCAAGCGATCCGCGCGCGCCTCCGTGTAACCGTGTACCAGCTCGACCCTGGCGCCCATCTCGCGCATGCCGTGCGTGTGCAAGTTGACCGGCCGCCCGCCGATGGCACAGCCACCGGGCTGCGACACGCGAGCACGGCCGAAACGGGCGAGCAGCGGGCCGAGGACGAGGAAGGATGCGCGCATCGTCTTGACCAGCTCGTAGGGCGCTTCCAAGTGGCTCACCCGCGCCGCGCTGATGCGCACGGCGCTGCCCTCCCGCTCCACCTGCGCACCGAGATCCGCAAGCAAGCGCAAAGCGGTCCGCACGTCGACCACGTCGGGCAGGTTGCGCAGCACGCACGGTTCGGGAGTGAGCAACGAGGCGAAAAGGATCGGCAGGGCCGCGTTTTTTGATCCCGCCACCGCCACTTCACCCGACAGGGGCCGCCCGCCGCGGATGACGATCTTATCCATACGGGGTCGGCTGCCGCGTACCGGGTCCCGGCCCGTCACCGCCAGCGGCCCGTTGAAAAACACGTTTCGCTGGCCCTTCGACGACCTGAGGGTAAGCGAAACGCTGTGTGCCGCGGGTGGCATCCCGCTCACGCTGAGCCTGTCGAACCATGAGCGGGGTCTTTTTCATCGGGCCGCAAGCCATACGCGCGATCAGGACACGGGGAATGCCGGCGAGATCCGTCTCGGTGCAAACGCGGTCGAAACCGGCAGCAGCGGCCAGGTCGCGCACCGCCTTGGCCTGCCCAAATCCGAACTCCATGACCAGCCACCCTCCCCGGCGCAGGCGCGACGGCGCGGTCCGGAGTAGCCGGCGGATGACATCGAGCCCATCGTGACCGGCGCGCAGCGCGATAGCGGGCTCGCACGCGACTTCCGCCGGCAACACCGCGCCATCGGCGACGTACGGCGGATTGCTGGCCACGACATCGAACCGCACTGCCGGATCGATGTCGGCGAAAAGGTCGCCGCACGCGAACGCGATGTGCTCGCCCACGCCGTGTGCGGCCGCGTTCCGCTGCGCCACGGCCAGTGCAGCCGGCGAGATGTCGGTCGCCCAGAGCCGAGCCCCCGGTAGCTCCCGCGCCAACGCCACGGCAACACACCCGCTGCCGGTACCGACATCGCAGACGGCTGGGGCAGAAGGTTCCTCTGCGACCAACGCGCGCACCGCCTCCACCACCAACTCCGTCTCTGGGCGCGGGATCAGGACCGCAGGCGTCACCGCAAACGACAGCGACCAGAACTCCTGCGCGCCGGTGATGTAGGCCACTGGTTCGCGCCGGCAGCGCCGCGCGACGAAGCTCGCAAAGCGGGTTGCGATGCTCGCCGGCACCTCGTCGCCCAGCCGGCTAAACAGCAAAGTGCGGTCGGCGTCCATCGCCCGGCCCAGGAGCACTTCCGCGTCGAGGCGTGGCGTCGGCACCCCCGCGCGGCGCAGCGCGGCCTCCGCCGCGCGCAGGAGATCCCCGCAGGCCAGAGCAACCGCCGCGACTTCCATCAGCTCGCCGCCCTCAGCGCCAGTGTTTGGTAGTGCGTGGTCAGTGCGGCGATGATGGCGTTCAAATCGCCGTCCAGCACTTTTTCGAGGTTGTAGAGCGTGAGGTTGATGCGGTGGTCGGTCACGCGCCCCTGCGGGAAGTTGTACGTCCGGATGCGCTCCGAGCGATCCCCCGTACCGACCATGCTGCGCCGCGTCTCCGCCTGCTCGGCCCGCTGCTCCGCCTGCGCCCGTTCGAGCAGGCGGGCACGCAGGATTTTCAGCGCCTTGGCCTTGTTCTTGTGCTGCGATTTCTCATCTTGGCACGCCACCACCAAGCCGGTGGGCAAGTGGGTGATGCGGACAGCGGAGTCGGTCGTATTCACGCTCTGCCCGCCCGGACCGGAGGACCGATACACGTCGATGCGCAGCTCCCTCGCTTCATCGATCTCCACTTCGACCTCATCCGCTTCGGGCAGCACCGCGACGGTCACGGCCGAGGTGTGGATGCGTCCCGACGCCTCGGTGACCGGCACGCGCTGCACGCGATGCACGCCGCCCTCGTACTTGAGGCGACTGTACGCCCCCTGCCCTTCGATGAGCGCGACGATCTCCTTGAACCCACCGAGGCCGGTCGGATTCGCACTGAGCACCTCGATCCGCCAGCCCTGTGATTCGGCGTAGCGGCTGTACATGCGGAACAGCGCGGCGGCAAACAGGCTGGCTTCTTCGCCGCCGGTGCCGGCACGAATTTCGAGCAGGACATTGCGTTGGTCGTTCGGGTCCTTGGGCAGGAGCAGGACCTTGAGTGCCTCCTCCAACCGCTCCGCGCGCTGGCGCAGGACCGGCAACTCTTCCTTGACCAGCTCGCGAATCTCCAGCTCGCTGCTGTCGAGCAAGACGTGGTGACCCTCGATGTCGCGCTGGACCCGCTTCCAATCCCGGTAGGTGGTGACAATCTCTTCGAGATCCGCACGCTCCTTGGCCAGCCGTGCGAATTCCTTGGGGTTGCCCACTACCGCCGGGTCGGCGAGCGACTGCTCGATCTCCACGTAGCGCCGCTCGACGTCTTCAAGTTTCTGCAGCATGCGCGCTCACCAGAACCGGTCGTGCCGGATGCGGGTCCGTCCTCATCGTCGCCCCTGGTACTCTGGTTCGGAAGTTCGAGCACGTATTCCGCTCGTCCTGAGCCGGTCGAAGCAGGTCCTGAGCGAAGCCGAAGGGGACGAGCGCTCGCCCTTCAACGCGGAGGGCAAGCGGAACAAAATACGTCGCCATTTTTGTCTCGCAGGGTACTGAGGGTTGAACCCTGCTCTCATCGCGTTTGGTCGACCAAAAAAAAGGGCGCGGGAACCTGGCCCCTCGCCCTTGTCGACTCGGCGCACAGCGGGCCTTCCGCCCGCCGCGGTTACCCTTGCTGCAAACCGTACTTGCGCCGGTAGCGTTCGACGCGGCCCGCCGTGTCGACCAGTTTCTGCTTGCCGGTGAAAAACGGATGGCACGCCGAACAGATGTCGACCCGAATCTCGGGCAGGACGGAACGAGTCTCGAAGGTGTTTCCACAAGCACAAATGGCCACCGCTTTGTCGTATCGGGGATGAATACCCTCTCGCATGCGCAATGCTCCCGACGGGCCGTATAGCAACCGAGCCCCAGTGGCGCAAGAAGACGAGACCTCACATCGGAACATCTCCGACGAGGTGGAAGGCGCTCCCCGAGCACGTTCGGCGGTGGTGGGCGCAAGCAGAGCGCGCCCGGATGTCGCGCTCGACCGGCACCGCGACCGCCTGCCGGACATGCTGGAACAGTACCGGCCTTACCCCGCGACGTTGCGCAACAGTTGGATGTAGAACGCGACCAGTTGCGCGTAATCTTCTACCGAAATGCGTTCGTCGGTGCCGTGGATGCGGTGGAGGTCTTCCGCCGTCAGCCGGAACGGCACGAACCGATAGATGTTCTCGCTGAGCGCCTGGTAGTGGCGCGCATCGGTCGCCCCTAGTACCAGCGATGGCGCGACCACGGTGCCGGGGAAGACTTGGCGGATGGTGCGCTGGACGAGGCGGAAGCTCGCTGCCTCGACGGGTGAGATTGCGGAGGGGTCGGAGGCCCATTCCAGCGTTCGCACCTGTACCCGCGGATCCGCAACCGTTTGCCGGACGTGCTCTTCCACCGTCGCAACCGTATCGCCGGGCAGAATCCGGAAGTTCACCACGCCCCGTGCCCGGCTCGGAAGGACATTCTCCTTCACACCGCCCTCGCACATTGTGACGGCAGTCGTCGTGCGCATGGCGGCGTTCATCGCCGGCGTCGCAGCCAGTCGCCGTTCGACCAGCGGACCGAAGAGCCACAGGTTGGCTAGAACAAGCCGGGCGGGAAAGGCCATTTCGGGTCCGAGATATTCAAAGGTCTGTCGCAACGTGGCGTCGACATTCGCCGGCACAGGGTTCGCCTCCAGGCGTTCGATCGCCGCGCTCAGGATACCGACAGCGGTGTGAGGGGGCGGCATCGAGGAATGGCCCCCTTTTGCCTCGACCGTCAGCTCCACGCTCGCGTAGCCCTTTTCGCCCACGCCGACCATGGCCATCGGGACGGGCAGGTTGGGCACGATGCCTTCGGTGATCGATCCCCCTTCATCGAGGACGAACTCCGGGGCGACGCCCCGTTTGCCGAGGAGCGCGGCAATCGCCGCCGCACCGGTGTGTCCTCCGACCTCTTCGTCGTGCCCGAAAGCGAAGTACACGGTCCGACTCGGCTCGAATCCCGTCCGCAGCAGGGTTTCAGCGGCCTCCAACACGCCCAAGACGCTCGCCTTGTCGTCGAGCGCACCTCGGCCCCACACGTATCCGTCGGCAATCGTCCCGCCAAAAGCTGGGTACGTCCAGCTTCCTGCTGTCCCCTCTTCGACGGGGACCACATCGAGATGGGCCATGAGCAGCACCGGGTGCTGGGGGCTGCGCCCGTGCCAGGTGAAGAGGAGGCTCCGATCGGCAATAACTTCCTTGCTCAGCGCGCGATGAACAGTCGGGAAGGTCTGCTCCAGGTAGCGGTGCAGCTCGGCAAACTGGCCGGCATCGACTTGGGCGGGATCCTGCTGGGACACCGTGCGGAATTGGATCGCGCGCGCCAAGTGGACGGCGGCGCTGGCCCGGTCGACGGGAATCGGCAAGATTGGCTCGACCGGCACCTGCTTCGAGGCGAAGCGCAGCGTTCGCACCAGTAGCAGCGACGCCAACACGACCAACCCTGCCGCTGCCGATACGGCGAGCTTCTTCAAGGGAAAAATCCTCCTCAGAACGGCCCCTCCGCGGGCCGTTTAGAATCTTTCTTGTGACAAAGGTCAAGCGTCGCACGGATGAAAGGCATTTACGACCCCTGCGGGCAGTGAGATAGGAGATACGACCGAGCTGACTGGAGGCCATATATCGCATCCCGACTCCGCAGTTTTGTGGATGCCGTGGCTCGGACGGGCCCCTGGCATGAAGATTTCCGGCAACCCAACTCCAGACCTCGACACACCCACCGTCTTCATCGTCGACGACGATCCCGGTTTATGCCGGGCGCTCGCCTGTCTGCTCGAATCGATTCACCTGCCCTGCGAGACCTATTCCTCGGCCCGACAGTTCCTTTGCGCCTACGACCCGCGCCGGCCCGGTTGTCTCGTGCTGGACGTGCGCATGCCCGACATGAGTGGTCTCGACTTCCAGGCCGAGCTGACGGCGCGCGGCTACACCATTCCGGTCATCATCATCACCGGATATGCCGACGTGCCGACGGCCGTGCGGGCCCTGAAGGCAGGCGCGGTGGAATTCATCGAGAAGCCGTTCAGCGATCAAGCCATCGTCGAATGTATCCAGAAGGCAATCGAGCGCGACCGTCAGATACGGCTGCTCGAGAACGAGCGTGCAGACTTCTCCAAACGGCTCGCCCGGCTCACCCGGCGAGAGCGCCAGGTTATGGACCTGCTGCTCGCAGGCAAGGCCAACAAAGACATCGCCACCGAACTGCGCCTGGCGCGCAAGACGATCGAGACACATCGCGCCAATCTCATGGCCAAAATGGGTACCAAGACACTGGCCGAGCTAATCAAGCGTCACCTGCGCCTCAACGAGCTGGGCGTCGCCGTTTCGGCGCAAAACAGGCAATCAACGTGACGCCTATGGACGATCTTGGGGCACTCGACCGGACCCCTCACCTCAATCCTGTCCCGCGGGCGATGCGGGAAGACGGGTCTCTTGCGAAAGCACCGGATTTCCATCTTTGGGTGGCCCGTAAGCCATAGGGATTTCGTGGTGCGAGTTCGTATTGACGTGCGTCCGGCGAGCGTGACATGGCTCACGGCAATCCTGGCGCTGCTGTCGGCCAGCGCCGCACCCGCGGCGGCGGCCGCCATGGAGCGGGCCGTGACGATCGAACGCGAAGATTACCGTGGTTGGTCCAACACCTACCGCCTGAGCAACGGCCTTGTCGAAGCCCGGGTCGTCACCGATATCGGGCCGCGCATCATCGATCTGCGCCCGGTCGGCGGCGAGAACCTCTTCCACGCCCGCGTCGCGGAGGCTGGTGGTCGCGGCGAGGCGCGGTGGATGTTCCGCGGCGGTTGGCGCCTGTGGGTGGCCCCGGAGCGGACCGCGACGACCTACGCGCTGGACAACACTCCCTGCGAGGTCGAGATCGCCGAAGGGAACGCGCTGCGCGTGACCGGCCCCGTGCAGTCGGAGGCGGGGATCCAGAAGCGGATCGACATCGCCATGGCAGCGAGTGAGCCGCGTCTCAAGCTGGTGTCGCGCATCAAGAACGTGACTGCCCAAGCGCCGACTTATGCAGCGTGGAGTTTGCCGGTCATGCGACCGGGCGGGCGCGCCTTCGTGCCGCTCGATGTCGGCCCGCTGACAGCATTCGACGCTACACGTCGCCTGATTCTGTGGAGCTACGCCGAGTTTGCCGACC
>JBBITY010000124.1:2689-8825 GCA_037440565.1 Desulfurellales bacterium | reverse complement strand
GACGAAATGAAGACGAATTTCTGCGAGTTCAGACACGCCGCATACAGGTCTCGCAATCGCCGGCGCACCTCGGCGGAGGCTTGCATCGGTTCGTGAAAGTCCTTCAGATGGAAGACGCCCGCGCCCGGATGCGCTGCGATGAAATCCAACGCGGCACGCGGGCCCTGGCCGTTCGCTTTGACCGCGCCGCCGTCGTCGCGATGCAGGCCTTCGGTCAGGCTCCACGTGAACACCGGCACTGAGGTGGTGAAGAGCTGCTGCGCCGCCTCTCTCAGAAGCTGCGCGACACGGTCCTCTTCGGGAGACTGGATGTAGATGATCGGCCGGCCGGCGTCGACTAGCTCCCGGATCAGCCCCAGCGCTCGACTCGTCTTCGGTGTGCTTTTGGCCATGCGGATCAGCCCGCCCGTACGACGGCGGACAGCCCTATTGTAATCGTTTTCGCGTCGCGTCAGCCAATGGCCCCCGCTTCGATCAGTTGCTGGATTTCGGCAGCCGCGAAGCCGTACTCCGCAAACACTTCGCGGGTGTGCTGGCCGGGCTGCGGAATGGGGCGCTGCACGCCCCCGGGCGTTCGGGAGAGACGTGGCGCCGGGGCCGGCACCAGGTGCCCCTTCTCGTCCGGGATGAGCAGGCCTCGCGCCCGGGCGTGGGGATGGTCCTGCACCTCGGTGAGCCCCAACACCGGGGCCACGCACGCGTCGGTCCCGTCGAAGATGGCGCACCATTCGTCCCGTGTGCGGGTGGCGAAGATTTCTGCGAACCGCCGCTTCATCTCCGGCCAGTGCGCCCGATCCAGTTGGTCCGGTAGGGTGGCCGGATCGAGGGCGAGCCCCTGGAGCAGCGCCGCGTAAAACTGCGGTTCGATCGCGCCGACGCCGACGTACTTCCCGTCTTTCGTCTCGTATGTCTCGTAAAAGGGAGCGCCGGTGTCGAGCAAGTTCGTGCCCCGCTCGTCGGTCCACATGCCGCTTCCGCGGAACTTGAACAGGAACGTCGCCAGGTGTGCCGCGCCGTCCACCATGGCGGAGTCGATCACCTGCCCCTTTCCCGAGCGAGACCGCTCGATCAGGGCGAGGGCGATTCCGAGCGCGCAGAGCATGCCGCCCGCGGCGAAGTCGCCCAGCAAGTTGACCGGCGGCACCGGCCTCTCGCCGCGCCGGCCGATTGCGGAAAGCGCACCGGAGACGGCGATGTAGTCGATGTCGTGTCCGGCCATCGGTGCGTATGGGCCGCTCTGGCCCCAACCGGTCAGCCGCGCATAGACGAGGCGCGGGTTGCGCGCGCACGCGATCTCCGGTCCAAGACCGAGTCGCTCCATGACGCCCGGCCGATACGGCTCAACCAGGACGTCCGCCTGCTCGATCAGGCGCAGCACGCTGGCCGCCCCGTCCGGATGTTTGAGGTTGACGGCGGCCGACCGCTTCCCCCGCGCGAGCAGGTCCATGCTTCCGGCGCCCACGCGGTCGATGCGCACGACATCGGCCCCGAAGTCGGCCAGGATCAGCCCGCAGTACGGCGCCGGCGCTAGACCCGCCATCTCCAACACTCGAATACCTTCCAGCGGTCCCATGCCCTCGGATTCCTTTTGCGCACAAGGGCCAAACCTGCGGCCCCGCCTGTGCGCCCATCGTTGCCTCCTTGTAACGACCCAGCGGGGTCAAACTCAAGCCGCGCCTTTGGAATGCGAACGTGTGGCCTGGGCCGGTGGCTGGAGTCGAGCGCCCCGGGGCCCGATTGGCCCCATCAAGATTGAGGGTTTCAACCTTTCGAAGGCCGGCGCACGCGCCGTGACGCCGACGATACAGGGGCATCCTTGCACGAGTGGACCGGACGAGGCCGGCGGGGCCACCGGGCAGGCGACGCGCGCGGGAACGAATGCGCCTTCGATGGTGACGGCCGCGCGTTGGGGCCGGGCTGTGCCGCCGAAACCGATTCCGGCCGAGGGGGCCTGGAAAGAGGAGCGCGAGGAGAGAACCAGGCCCGGATGGTTCTCTCCCCGCCCGGGCGCAGGGGCGCAGCCCCGCATGCAGTGGAGCTTGCAAATCGACTCGTCAGCACTCAGCGCAGGAACACCACCTCGAACGGCGGCAGGCCGATGTCGAGCGGCTCCGGCGTCAGTTCGGTCCCATCCGCGGCCCGGAAGATGCGGACGCCAGGGCGCTCGAACGTGCGATCCAGCACGAAGAGTTCGCCGCGGTTGTTCAGCTCGATGTCGGCGATGTACTCCACGCCCGAAAGCAATGTGCGCGTCACGCGCCCGGCGCGCGGGTCAAAAGCCACCAGCGAGGTGGTGAAATCCGACGCGCCGACCACCGCGTAACCGAGCCGGTCCGATACCAGCACGAAGTCGTTGATGTCTCCGCCGAGGGCCGCTTCGGTAATGAAGAATCCCTGCGCTTCGCCCCTGGAGAGGTCGATCCGCTCGATGCCGCCGTCATTGATCCCAAAGTTGCCGACCTGGGCGACAACGAGCTGGCCGTTGACCACGGGCAGGCCCTTGGTCTTCGCGAACGGATTCTGCCCGGTGAGCGTGATGCTGCCGATCGCCTGGTCGGTCGCCGTGTCGATGACGGCCAGCGCGCCCTGGCGGGCCGGAGCGAAGTTCAGCAAGCGCTGCAAGGATACGTAGAGCAAGCCGTTCACGAGCGCCATCTGATCCATCTCAGGAATCCCATCGTCGTCGGCGAACTCCGAGAGGTCGACCGAGCCCAGGACGAAATCGCTGCAGTCGGCAGCCGGTGATGGGTTGACGATGAGCAGTTCGGGCAGCGCGTATCGGGTAACGTAGGCTTTGTCGCCGAGCACGACGATGTCCTGTGGATTCGAGCCCGCCCCGGTGGAGCACTGCCAGCGCGTGGCGAAGTCATCGCCCGGATCGAGCGCCTGGATGCTGTCGCCCAGAAAACGGTTGACGACATAGACGAGACCTCGGAACACGCGCGCCACGGCGTCGTTGTGAAGCTGCCGCGCGGAGCTCACCGGGTCGACCATGCGCGGGCGCGCCAGGGACATGGTGGCGAACGCCCCCTCGGAGAAGCTGGTTGCGACGATGAACGCCTGCCGGTGCGGGCAGCCGGCGAGCGTACTCCGCACGGCCGCCAGGAGTTCGTCGACCGTGACGCGATGGTCACCGCTGGCATCGAATGCCGGGCACTCTTCCGAATCCGCGCGGCCGAGCGCCCTGTTGACGCCGCGAATCAACTCGTCGATCGAAACACTCCAATCGCTGTTGCAATCGCCGGGACACACCTCGTCCGCGGCGAAACCAGCGCCGCCACTTGTGGCGGCGAGAAGCGTGACGAGTGCAAATACTACCAGGCCTTTTTCCATCATTACCCCTCCGTGTCTGCGCGTAGATCGCCGTTGTTTTTTTCCCCGTCTCCGCGGCTCCGTGTCTCTGTTTTCCTCTCCGCGGTCTCCTTCGAAAAATTCAGTCGGACCCCTCGCCCTCACTCTCTCCGCGCGAAATTGCGACGAGAGGGAATCCTCCTCGCGGCTGCTTTTCATCCGTCTGGGGTGGCCGTTGGGCCGTGGCGACTCCCTGGTGAATGATCATTCTCAAAAGCGAAACTTCACGGTCCCGAAGTACGACCGTCCGGGAAGCGGAAAGCCGCCCACGTCGCTGATCTGATTGTCCGTGAGGTTGCGCGCCTCGACGCTGAGCGTCAGGCGATCGAACACCCGCGCGACGGCGCCGAGCGTATGGACGTCGCGGGTCGGGATGCGGTTGAGATTGCGCTCGCCGGTGAAGTTCCCGCTGACCAGATTGAACTCGTAATACAGCTCGCCCTGAGCGGCGAAGAGTTGCGTTCGCGCATACACCTCGTCGGCCGGCCGGCCGGGCAGTTGGCGGCCGCGGAAGTTCGGGCTCGCGCTGCGGTTCTCGGCGTCCTGATGCGTGTAGTTGAGGTCTAGGGCCACGCGCCCGAGCAGGGTGGTGCGGAGGGCCACCTCGTGTCCGCGGATGCGGGCGCCGCCGACGTTGCGCGGGGTGAAGAAGTTGGGCGAGGTCTGGATCATCACGATGATGTCGTCGACATCGTTGTTGAAGTACGCGTACTCGAGACGCAGCTTGAGGCGGCGGTCGCCTTCGGGCGTTGCCGCGAAGCCGACGTCGCGCATGATGCCGTCTTCCGCGTGCAGGTCTGGGTTGCCGCGGACGCTGCCGCGGCTGCCGAACAACTCCGAAAAGTTCGGCGCGCGTTGGAACCGCCCCACGTTGCCTCGCAGGGTCAGCCACGGGGAGACGTAAATTTGTGCGCCGATCGATGGACTCCACAGATCTGTTGCATGGCGCTCGCGCTGTGCGGACGGTCGGTTCGCAATGTCGAACGTGGCGCTGACGTCATCCCGGAGGTGCTCGTAACGCAGCGTCGGCACGACCAGGAGCCGTTCGGCGAACAAGGCGGCCTGGTCCTGCAAAGCGAGCGAGAGATGCAGGCGCGTCTGATCGGGTTCGTCCGACTGCGGTGCCTTTGCGTCGAATCCTGCAAAGCGTTCGTGCACGGCCTCGCTGAACCAGCCGAGCGCATGGCTTGCGACGGGATAGTACGTGCCAGCGAGGTTGCCGCCGACGAGCGTCGTTTCATCGCGCCGATCTTGCGGCAGGCGAGAGAAGTCTCCCTTCGGATCGCGGAACTCGGTCCGCTCGTAGATCCCGAATACGGTGCCCGACGCGTCGAGCGCGTCCAGTAGCCCTTCTTGACCGCCGCGCAGGTAGTTGAGCGCCCGCCATTCGCGCAGCCAAGGGTCCGGGAACTGCACGTTGCCAGGACCCGGCACGCCCTGATCTTTGAAAAACGCCTCGCTGGTCAGATCAAGACGCAGCCCGTTCGGCAGCGTGGAGCCGCCTTTGAACAATGCCTCGACCGAATCGAAGGCGTTATTGCGCCGCGACGCACGCCGGTCGTCGTGCGGGTTCTCGCGGGTCCCGCGGTCATCGAGAAAGCGGAAGTCCCCTTCGCTGCCCAGGTAGGTGACGTGGGCGAGCAGGTCGACGCTGCGGAGCTGCCGGCTGTGCGAGGCGATGGCCTTCCGCGTGTCGAACGAACCGTACGAGACGCCCAGCTCCGTGTGTGCGGTGGCAGACGGGGGTTTCGTGACCAGGTTCACCACGCCGCCCAGGCCGCCGCCGCTGAAGCCGACCGGTGCCGTGCCGCGGTAGACCTCGATGCGCTCCAGGCTGTCGAGCGGCAGGTCGGCGAGGTTGATGGTCTCGTTCCGCGCCCGCGACAGCGGGATGCCGTCGAAGTAAATCTGAACCTGATTCGAAGAGGATCCGCGGATCGAGAGCGTGCTGAAGGCGCCGAGACCGCCGAAGCGGCGAACCTGGACGCCGACGCTTTCGGCCAATGCGTCGCTGACGGTTTCGCCCTCCGTCGCGTGCTCGGAGGCGTCGATGACGCTGACGAAGCTGGTGGGCGCGCGCGCCTCGGCAGCGCTCTCGCGCTCGGCGGTGACGACCACGTGCTCGATCGCCGGGGCGTCGGCCGTCTGGGCCCACGCAGCGCCCGCCGCGAGAACGCAGACGACCGCGGCGGCTACACACCTCCCCCCTTTGAAACAGCCCGCCGTGAGCCGAGTCGAAGGGGGGGATCGCGGGGAATCGACTGAGTTGTTCGGGAAAAGCGAGTGCGCGTGAGAAGAGCCCGCAGCTCGATGGGTCCCCCCCCTTGGCAAAGAAGGGTCGGGGGGGATTTTTCTCCGCCAAAAAAAACCCGGTGACGCTCGCGCGTCCCGGGCATGAGTAGGAGGACCGACCACTGCTTCTCGCCCTCACGCCCCGGAGGACTTCGAATTCGCTGGTGGGCCAGGTTTCCTGACTTCCGGCCGACTACTTGCGGCGCCTTCCCATCCCGAAGGACAGTGGCCAGCATGCCGCGTTCGTTCCGGTTACAGTAGCGGGGGCTGTGCCGGATTCACACCGGCTTCCCTTTCAACCCATCAACCTGCGCCGGGACGTATCACGCCACCCGCCAAGACGTCAACCACGGCGAACGCGCCCGGCTCGGCGCGGGGCGTCGCAGATGACGACCCAATCGGCGGTAGGGCATTCGACCTCGGACGGCCGCACGCCGGCGCCGCGGCGCCTTCTCGACGGTGCGCCGTCTGCGAGGAACGGGAATGTCGACCG
>JBBITY010000124.1:0-2655 GCA_037440565.1 Desulfurellales bacterium | reverse complement strand
AGAACGCTGGTCGGCTCCGGTGCGGCGAACTCTTCAGTGGCCATGCGCTCCCCCCGAGACTCCCGCATGGCCCGCTGCAATCCCAAGGGGCTCCGGACGGCGGAGGTCGCCAAGCGGTGGCTTTGACTTTCGGACGGCCAACGTCAACCCTCGCGGGCGGCGGTGGTCGATGCCTTCGATGATGCGAGCTCGACGCGATGCGCGGCGTTCGTCCGCTCGAATGGTGGTGTGGGCGGGTGCGTTGCTCGCGTCCGTTGGCCTGAGGAGTGGCAGCGCGCTGGGCGACGTCGAGGTCCGGCGCGTCGTGTCGCTGGCGCCGTCGGTGACGGAGATCTTGTTCGCGCTGGGCGTCGGGGACCGGGTGGTCGGCGTTTCGGCCTACTGCGATTATCCGCCCGAGGCGCAGCGCATCGACCGGATCGGAACCTTCCTCACGCCGAACGTCGAGCGCATTCTCGCGAAGCAGCCGGATCTGGTCATCGGCGTGCCGAGCCCGGGCAATCGGGCGCCGGTGGAAAATCTGCGAAGCCTCGGGTTGCGTGTGGTCATTGTCGATCCGGAAGGCGTGGCCGCGATTCTCGAGTCCATCCGGAGCATCGCGGCGGCTGTTGGTGTGCCCGAAGAGGGGGAACGTCTGGTCGGCGCCATCGGGCGGCGGCTTGCGGCGCTGGCTGGGCGCTTGGAAGGGGCGGCGCGCCGGCGCGTGCTCATGGTGGTCGGTCGCGCCCCGCTCATGGCCGCCGGCCGCGGCACGTATCAGGACGAGCTGATTCGCCTGGCGGGCGGTGACAACGTGGCGGCGGCAAGCGGCGAGCACTGGCCCAACCTCGGTGTCGAGTTCGTCATTGCTGCGGCCCCGGAAGTGATCATTGACGTTAGTATGGGCAGTGAAGCGACATCGGCAGACGGTGCGATGGCGTTCTGGCGCGCCTTTCCCACCGTGCCCGCGGTGCGCGACCGACGCGTGCACACGGAGGGGGCGTCGGCGCTCTTGCGTCCGGGCCCGCGCGTAGCCGAAACGCTGGAGCTTGTGGCGCGGTATGTCCACCCCGAACGATTTGCCACCGGGGGCGACGGAGCGGCCGCGCCGTGAGTGCACGTGTTCCATACCTCACGCGGGGGCGATTCGTTCGCGTCGTCGCCTTCTTGGCCGTTCTGCTCGGCGCCGCAGTGCTGGGGAGCAGCGCCGTCGGCGCCGTGCGCATCGATCTACTGCACGCACTTTTCGGATCCTCGGGCAACAATGTCGACGCCCTCATTCTCTTTCGCGCGCGCCTGCCGAGGGCCTTGCTCGCCGCAGTGGTGGGCGGCGCCCTGGCGGCGGCCGGCGCGGCCCTGCAAGCGCTGCTGCGCAACCCGCTCGCGGAGCCGCACCTCTTGGGGGTGTCGGGTGGCGCGGCCTTCGGCGGGGTCGTGGCGCTCGTCATCAGCGGCGCGAGCGGCGCGGGTGCGATTTCGCCCGCGCCGCTCGGCGCGTTTGCAGGGGCGCTGGGCACCATGCTGCTCGTGTACCGGCTGGGGACGGTGCACGGTCACCTGCAGCCCTACACGTTCCTGCTCGCCGGCGTCGTCTGCAACGCTTTCACCGGGGCGTTGATCATGTTCGTCAACACCGTCGCGGACTTCCTGCAGGCGCACGGCATCCTCTTTTGGCTGATGGGCAGCCTCTCGACGCAGAGCTACGGCTTGGTTCTGGCGAGCGCGGCATACATGCTGGTCGGGGTGGCGTGGCTGCTGGCTCATGCGCGCGACTTCAACGCGCTGAGCCTCGGCGAGGAGGGCGCGGCGCAAGTCGGTGTCGACGTGGGGCGGACGCGTCGCGGCGCGTTCGTCATCTCCTCGTTGCTGGTGGGCGCGGCGGTGTCGGTGAGCGGCATGATCGGCTTCATCGGGTTGATCGTGCCGCACGTGGCGCGACTGATCCTCGGTGCCGACCATCGCCTGCTGCTGCCCGCGTCGGTGCTGCTCGGGGGCACGTTTCTGGTCCTCGCCGATACGATCGCCCGCAGTGCGCTCGGGGCCGCCGAGATTCCGGTCGGCGTGGTGACCGCGCTTTGCGGGGGACCGTTCTTTATCTATCTCCTGCGCAAACAGGGGGAGCGGGCCTTTGGCTGACGCGGCCATCGAGCTGAGCGAGGTGACTTTCGGGTACGGCGACCGCGCAACGCTGCACGGCGTGTCGTTCGCCGTGCAGCGCGGGGAGTTCCTCGGCGTCATCGGTCCGAACGGCTCGGGCAAGTCGACACTGTTGCGATTGATCAGTGGCGTCCTGCGGCCGTGGGCGGGCCGGATCGCGATCAACGGCCGGCCCGTGGGCAGCTACCGGCGCCGCGAGCTGAGCCGCTCGCTCGCGGCGGTGCCCCAGGAGACGGCGATCGATTTCCCGTTCTCCGTCATGGAAGTCGTGCTGCTCGGTCGCACGCCCCACCTGGGTGGATTCGCCTTCGAAGGCGACCGCGATCTCGAAGCCGCGCGCCGCGCGATGGAGCGCACCGGCACGTCGCCTCTCGCGCATCGGGCGATCACCGAGCTGAGTGGGGGCGAACGCCAGCGGGTCATGCTGGCTCGGGCGCTGGCGCAGGAGCCGGATTTCCTCTTATTGGACGAGCCCGCCGCCTTCCTCGACATTCGCTACGAGGTGGAGATGTACGACCT
>JBBITY010000123.1:2346-8825 GCA_037440565.1 Desulfurellales bacterium | reverse complement strand
AGGCGCCTCGCCCGCCCCGCCAGACGCAGGCCGGGCGGGGATGCGCGCAGCCCAAGGCACTGTTCATGCAGAAGTTTGATGGTTTTTCAGGCTGGCTGAAGGCCCAGACACCCGCCCACCAGCGCATGATCGCCCGGCTTCGCAAGCTGGTGCGCGCGGCCGCACCGGGCTTGGAGGAAGCCAGCAAGTGGGGGAACGGCGTCTGGCTGAAGGGGGATCTTCCGCTGCTATTCATTCATGCTGAAAAGGATCACCTTCAGTTCGGATTTTTCGGCGGCGCCCTCTTGAGCGATCCGCAAGGAATCCTCAGGGGAGCCGGAAAATATGTCCGGCATATCCGCGTGGAAAAACCCGCAGATATTGATGGGCCCGCCATTTCACGCTTGATCCGGAAGGCATTCAAGGCCCCGCCCTACCGGTAGGCGGAAACCGGCTATCGAACAGATTGTTCCAATTGAGATAAATCTGGTTTTTCCCCGTTGCGCGTTCCCTGCGGTTTCTCTGGCGCGTGGGCAAGGATGAGTCCTGAACAGGCCCTGAGCAGGCCTGAACAGGGAGGTGGCCGGCTGGGTCTTAAGGCGCTCCCTGGCAAGGCCCGCCACGCCGGCCTGCCGCCGCCACCAGACGCCGCGGCTACAACGGGGGAGCGTGCGTAGCCCCGCCGCCGCTCTGCGCAGCGGCCCAGGCCGCCAGCATTTCAGGCCCCCTACCGCTGCCCAGCCCGGCCACCGCCCCCACAATCAGCAGAGCGGGAGATTCCAGGCCGTCCACGCGCCCGGCCAGGGTGGCCACGGTTCCGTGCCGCACCTGTTGCCGGGGTGTGGTGCCATGGGCCACCAGCGCGGCGGGGGTCTGCGGCGGCATGCCATGGGCCACCAAGCCGCTTAGCACGTGGGCAAGGCGGTGCAGCCCCATGTACACCACCAGCGTCTGGCGGGGCCGGACCATCGCCTCCCAATCCAGGCGGTCATCTTCGCCGCAGTGGTGGGCGGTTACCAGCAGCACCTGATGGGCATGATCCCGGTGGGTGAGGGGGATGCCGGCGGCCGCCGCGCAGCCGGTGGCGGCCGTGATGCCCGGCACCACGTGCACCGGAATGCCTTCCGCCCGTAGCCGCTCCAGTTCCTCCCCGCCACGGCCAAATACGAAAGGATCGCCGCCTTTCAGGCGCACCACCCGCTGGCCCCGGCGCGCCCGCTCCATCATCACGGCCTCCGTCCAGGCCTGATCCACGCGGTGCCCGCCCGCGGCCTTGCCGGCATAGATGCGCTCGGCGGCCGGAGGCACCAGCGCCAGAATGTCCTCCGAAACCAGCCGGTCGTAGACCACCACCTCCGCCCGTTGCAGCGCCCGCAGGGCTTTCAGGGTCAGCAGTTCCGGGTCACCAGGCCCCGCGCCCACCAGCCACACCGCGCCCGGCGCGCGATGCCCCTCCTCCTCGTGCCGCAACGCCGCTTCCAGCGCTTCGCGCGCCAGGTCCTCGCGTCCCGCCGCGGCCCAATCCTGGGCGGGGCCGGCAAGCGTCCGCTCCCAAAAGCGGCGGCGGACGGCGAAGTCCGGCAGGCGGCGCTTGACCTCCTCCCGCATCGCCCCCGCCAGCCGCGCCAGGGTGGCATAGGCGGCGGGCACCACGGCCTCGATCCACTCCCGCAGCAGCCGCGCCAGGGTGGGACTATGCCCTCCCGTGGAAACCGCAATCACCACCGGGGGCTGCTCCACGATGGCGGGCATGATGAACGTGCACCACTCCGGGCGGTCCATCACGTTCACCGGGATGTTCCGGGCACGTGCCCAGGCGTACACGCGCCCGTTGCCCTCCGCGTTCTCCTCCACCCCGAAGGCCAGGGTGAAGTTGCCGCCGGCCAGTTCCGCCACGCCTTCCACGCGGCGCACCGTACCCCGGGCCACAAACTCCGCCAGCTCCGGCCCGGGCGCCGCGGCGGCCACCGTCACCTGTGCGCCCGCCGCCAGCAGCTGGCGGATGCGCTGGCAGGCCAGGGACCCGCCCCCGGCCACGAGCACGTTGCGCCCGCGCAGGTCAAGGAAGATGGGAAGGTGGTTCATGGCGTCCGGAACGGTTCTTGGGGCGCCGGCTCCCCCTCCAAGCCGTCCAGCAGGGCCTGGATTTCGGGGATACATGAGCCGCAGTTGGTGCCTGCCTTCAGGGCAGCGCCCACGTCGCGCGCCTGCCTCAGCCGGTTGTTCCGCGCGGCTTCCACAATGCGCGCGGCTTCCACCCCAAAGCAGGAGCACACCAGCCGGCCCGGCGCATGGCCATTGCCCGGAGCGCCGGTGAGCAGCGCGCCCCGCTGAGCAGGGTCCAGCCCGCCGCCGGCGATCAGCTCGCCCAGCCAGGCGCGGGGTGGCAGGCGCGGGTGGGGGGCGATGAACACACACCCCTCCAGCCGCCCGTCCCGCAGCAGTGCCCCCCGGTAGCGGAAGGAGGCGCTGTCCGCATACTCGATCCAGGCGCCGTGCCCCCGCCCCGGGGCGCCCAGCAGGCGCCGCGCCCAGGCGGACCAGTCGGGCACCGGGCGCAGCCCCGCCAGCTCCAGGCGCATGTGGCCGCGGCCCTGCACCACCGTCCAATAGTCGGCGCCGGGGAGCCGGAGGGGCCGCCGGGAAAGGGCGAAGCCGTACCATGCCGCCTCCACGCGCTCCACGCGCACGGCGGCGTGCTTGAACTCCGGCTGGCCGGAGAATGGATCCAGCCGGGCCGGGATCAACGCGCCCACCCGCGCTTGGCGCGAGGTGCGGCCGCTCCAGTGGATGGGCACGAACACCGAGCCGGGCTGCTGTCCTTCGTCCTCGGCGAGCGCCGCGGCGGTGCGCGCCAGCGCGGGGTGTTCGGCGGCAACGGCCGCGACCAACTCGTCGAAAAGCGCGGCTTCCAGCTCTGCCAACCGCTCTTGTGCGCCGAGCACCTTTGCCTCGTGCTCTTCCAGCTCCGCCGTGGTAAAGCGCTCGGCGTTCGCCAAGGTCTGCTTGCGGCGGTAATCGGGGGGCACCAGGTGCAGATTCGGCTTGGTCACCTCGATGTAGTAGCCGAAGACCTGGTTGTAACGGACCTTGAGCGACCCGATGCCAGTGCGGGCGCGCTCGCGGGTTTCCAGCTCGGAAATGAAGCGCTTGCCGCGATGGGCGAGGTCGCGCAGCTCGTCGACACGCGGGTCGAAGCCGGCACGGATCAGTCCACCAGCGCGCGGCTGGAGCGGGGGCGCGTCGGTCAAGGTCGCGGCGATGCGCTGGCGCACGTGCGGCAGGTCATCGAGGGCCGCCGCCGCGGCCCGCAGCGCTGTGGCACGAGACTCCGCGAGCACCGCCCGCACCTCACTGACTCCGGCCAGCGCCGCAGCGAGACCCAAGAGATCGCGCGGCGTGACGCGTGCCGCGGCCAGCCGCGCCGACAAGCGCTCGAGGTCTCCGATCGTCCCCAGTCGCCGTCCCAGCGCCTCGCGCCGATCGGTCTGGCCGAGCAGTTCCTCGACGGCGTCGAGGCGGTCGCCGATGCCCCCGAGGTCGGTGAGCGGGGCGAGCAGCCACTGCCGCAACAGGCGCCCCCCCATCGGCGTCGCAGTGCGATCGAGCACGCCGAGCAACGAGCCGCGCCGCTCGCCGCGTGTCGTGGTCAGCAACTCGAGATTGCGCCGCGTCGCTTCGTCGAGCAACATGACCCCGTGCGCGTCATCGGTCTGCGGCGGGCGCAGGTGCGCCAGGCTGGCGCGATGGGTTTGCCCCAAATACCACAGCAGCGCGCCGAGCGCCGCGGCCGCGATGGGCGACGCGTCCCCGTTCCCGTCAGACGCGGCGGTGCGCAGCCACGCCCGACCCGCCGCAGTGTCAAACCGCTCTGGCGGCACCGGACTGATCATGGCGTTGGGCAGCGCCCGCCGCACGGCGGCGGCCAGCGCGTCCGCCCCCGCCGGGAGAAGCACCTCGCGCGGCGTCAAGCGGCTGAGAACATCGAGCGCAGCATCCTCACTGCGCGCCACGGCCTGGCGCAACTCGCCAGTCGAGAGGTCAACCGAAACGACGGCGACCTCGGACGCGTCGGGCTGCAGCGCGGCCAGGTAATTCGGTTCCTTCGGATCGAGATACTCTTCTTCGGTCACCGTGCCCGGTGTAATCACGCGCACCACCGCGCGGGCGACGAGACCCTTGGCGACGCTCGGATCTTCCATCTGGTCGCACACCGCGACCTTGCACCCGCTGGCCAGGAGCTTGGCGACATACGGCTGCAGGGCGTGGTACGGCACCCCGCACATGGGAATCGGCACCTCGTCCTTCTTGCTGCGCGTCGTCAGGGTGATGTCGAGCAGGCGCGCCGCCCGTTCCGCGTCCTCGAAGAACAGCTCATAGAAGTCGCCCAATCGAAAGAGGAGCAGCGCGTCCGGATGTTCCTGCTTGAGACGCAGGTACTGCTCGAACATTGGGGTGATCTTCATGGCTGTCCCAGTGCGCCCGTGATCCGTGCTCCGTCGACCGGTGGGCCGACCGGCGATGCGTCCACCACCTCTCCCGCTGCGTTCCACGCCACCGCGCCGAATTTTGGCATCCGCATCTCAGCCGGGCAACCCGCCGCGCGGCACCATGCTCCCGCGCCCCCGTAACCAGCGCGCCCGTGAGCCAGTGGGATCGGCCGCGGACACGTGGGTTCGCGGCTTACAGGGGCACGGGCTCACACTTTCTTACGCTTGCGGGCGATGTAGTCCACCAGCAGGTATTCACCCAGTCGGTCCGGGCGGGTGAACAGCGCGCGCCCCTTATTGATGCGTGTCATGCGCTCGACGAAAGCGCGCAGGCTTGGACTGTCGTCGAGCATGAAGGTGTTGATGACGATCCCGCGCCGCGTGACGCGCTCGACCTCGCGCAGGGTCTCCTGCGCGGCGCGCATGCTGATGCCGCCGAAGGAGAGGGGCCACTCGCAGTAGAGTTTCCCGCGCGAGAAATACGCGGTCGGCTGCCCGTCCGTGATGACGATCATGTGCTGATTGGAACTCGGGTGCCGGCCTAGCAGCTCGCTCGCCAAGCGCAGTCCGTCCTGCAAGTTGGTAAACGGATCACCCATGTTCCAGCTCGCCTCCGGCAGGTCCTCGAGGCGGAGCTCGGTGGCGCGCGTATAGAAGCCGACGATACCGAAGTAATCGCGCGGGTACCGCGACTTGATGAGGCTCTCCATCGCCAGGGCGACTTTCTTCGCGGCCGCAAACCGTCCTTCCCAGCTCATCGACCAGCTCATGTCGAGGAGGAGCACCGTGGAACTGCTCGTGGTGTGGCTGGTCTCGTACACCTCGAAGTCGTCCGGCGCGATATCGAGCGGCGTCGCCGGCCGCCGTGCCAGCGCCCGCTTCAGCGTGCCCACCAGATCGAGGTTCAGCGGTTCGCCGAACACGTGCGGCTTGGTGCCATCGGGACGCGCCTCGCTGGCGCCGCGATGGTCCGACTGGTGGCCGCCAGTACGGTCGCGCAGCATTCGCTGGTAAATGTCGCGCAGGGCGAGCTGTCCGATCTTGCGCACGCCCTTTGCCGACAGGCGCACGCGCCCCTCGCGCGTCCCCGTATAGCCCGCCTGGGCGAGCAGGAGGACCATCTCACGGAGCTGCTGGAGGCTGTACCCGGCATGGTCGCCGAGCAGTTGCCGCAGGTCGTCACGGCTGATCCGCTCCAGATTGCCGCTGAGCAAGTCTTCTTCGAGCTGCTTCAGGCGCTGCATGTCGCGCATCAGATCGAGCGCGTCCTCGTAGCCAAGCGGTTCGGGACCGCGAAACAGCTCCCCGTACCGCCGCTCGAAGTTTTCCAGGTCCCGGATGTTGTCCAGTTCGTCGAGCAAACGGTCGAACCCTGCGCGCGCGTCGTCGTCCTCGAAGGCGTGCGCGCGCAGCGCTTCCAGTGCTTCAGACAGCCGCGACGGCAGCCGGTCGAGCTGCAGGCGCTGCGCGCGCGCCGCCCCCTCGGCGCCACCGCGCTCCAGCGCGTCGCGCTCCAGATCGAGCACCTCGGCCAACTGCCGGCGCATCTCGTCGAGCGTGTGATCGAGATTGAATTGCTGATAGCGCCGGCGAACCTCCTCCCGCAATGCTTCGAGGAAGTCGTCCAGCCCCATGACCCGGATGTCGTCGACCTCGAGGCCGTGGCGCAACAGCCAGTCGAACGCCTGCGATACGTCGTCGGTGTAGGACAGGTACTCGGCGAGCTTCTCGAAGACCCGGTCGGCCGTCAGCCGGACGCGCTGTGTGCCGTCCCACTCCGTGTAACGAACGGTCACCATGAATTCCGAGCCACGAGGACTGAACAGCCCCCCCGAGACTCACGCTCGGTAGTTCCACCGCCCACCGTCGCGGTCGCGATTCAACTTCTGGTGCAGGTGCAGTCCCTCGAAGACAAATTCGGACGCGGCCGCGATGAAGCCAGGGCTTTCAATCGGGCCCAACCGGCGCACCGCCTCGCGCAACCCCGGAATCGCCTGTACGCCGTCGAGG
>JBBITY010000123.1:0-2336 GCA_037440565.1 Desulfurellales bacterium | reverse complement strand
CCTCCGACCGCATCTCGTCGCTCACCTCGACGCCCCAACCCGCCTCGAAGTGCGCCACGACCGATGCCAGGTCTTCGACGCGAAGGTACTTGTCGAAGATGGTGACGACGGCGCGGTTGAGCAAGCGTTCGATCAGCTCGGTCTCGCTGCGCTCTTCGCTCGCGTACTCAATTTCGATCTTGCCGGCCGTGGACGCGAAAAGGGCGTGCAGGTCGCTGAGCCGTGGCACGACTTCGTTTTCCCCGACTCGCACCGCGCGCTTCTCTGCGTTGCTGATCACGCTCTCGCAATTGTTGATGGTCACGCGCACGCTCACCCCAGACGCCTGATTAATCTCGGCGCAGTTGCGCGCTTCGAAGGTGAACTGGGCGAGGATTTCCTTCAGAAACTCCGGCACGTGCACGGGCCGATCCGCGCGCTCGCGGACCGGCACTTCGAGCTCGACGATGGCGATCTCGTCCGCCAGGGTACGAGGGTAATGGGTGCGGATCTGGACGTCGAAGCGGTCCTTCAGCGGCGTGATGATCCGGCCGCGCGACGTGTAGTCCTCGGGATTGGCGCTGGCGACGATCACGATGTCGAGTGGAAGCAGGATCTTGTACCCTTTGATTTGGACGTCTTTTTCCTCCATCAAATTGAACAGTCCGACCTGCACCTTCTCCGTCAAGTCGGGGAGCTCGTTGATCGCAAAGATGCCGCGATTCGTGCGCGGGATCAGCCCGTAGTGGATGGTCTCCTCGTCCGCCAGGTAGCGGCCTTCGGCCACCTTGATCGGGTCGACTTCCCCGATCAGATCGCCGATCGAAACATCGGGCGTGGCCAGCTTTTCGCTGTACCGCTGCGCCCGGCCAATCCATTCGATCTCGAGATCGTCGCCCAGCTCCGCCGCGCGCACGCGGCACGTCTTGCAGATCGGTCGATCGGGCCGATCGTGGATCGGGCACCCGGCGACCGCTGGGACCTCGGCGTCCAACAGGGCCGTGAGGCCGCGAATGATCCGCGATTTACCTTGCCCGCGCTCGCCCAGGAAAACCATGTGATGACCGGCGAGGATGGCGTTCTCAACCTCCGGGATGACGGTATCGTCGAAACCGACAATCCCCGGCAAGATGCGTTCGCGGCGGCGCAACATCGCCAAGAGGTTGCGTCGCATCTCTTCGCGAACCGACAGCAGTTGGTAGCCACTGCGTCGCAACTCGCCGAACGTTCGCGGCTTGTGCATCCGGATATGCCTTTCCGTACGGAATTCCTGCGGCGATTATATGGGCGTCGCGCGTGGCGGGCAACCGAGGATTCGCGGCCACCGCGGGTCCGCTGCAGGGTTCGTTGCCGCTTCGGCCGCTCACCCCGTCGCGCCGGCCGCCTCCAGCAGTGCGAATGCCGGCCGCAGCCGGTCGTACAGCGCAGTGAGATGCTCCGGAATCACCCGCACCTCACCGATCATGGGCATGTAGTTCACGTCTCCCACCCACCGGGGAACGATATGCCAATGCAGGTGATCGACAATCCCGGCTCCGGCCGCACGCCCCAGATTCATCCCGACATTCATCCCCTCCGGCTGCAGGACATTTTGCAGCGCGGCCATTGCGCGCCTGAGGGTCTCGTTCAGCTCGGCGCACTCGCCGGCACTCAGTGCCATCAGGTCCGCCGTGTGGCGGCGCGGCGCCACCATGACGTGTCCGTTGGCATATGGATACCGGTTCAGCATTACCACGCTGTGCGGCGTTCGCGCCAACACCAGGGCCTCGCGCAAATCGGCCGACGCCGGCTTGGTGCAGAAGATACACTCGCCCTCTTTGGCGCTGCCGATGTAGGCCATGCGCCACGGAGCCCAGAGAACACGCATGCGAACGTCCGACGACTCAGACTCAGGGCCGGGCCCGGCGCGCGACGCGGACCGCCGTCGCTCAGGGTTGCGCTAGCGCCACCGGCGCCGGCGCCCCCTCCTCGCTGTCGACCCGCAAGCGCAATTCCTTCCCCACCTTGAAGAACGGGACGCGCTTGGCGGCCACCGCCACACGCCGCCCGGTGCGCGGGTTGCGTCCCTCACGGGCCTCGCGGTGCTTGACGACGAAGCTGCCGAAACCCCGAATCTCGATCCGGTCTCCGCGCCGCAGTGCGTCGGCCAGACTGTCGAAGACCGTGTTCACCATCACCTCCGCGTCGCGGCGGGAGAAGCGCGGGTAGAGCCGAACCAGTTCCTCGATGAGATCCCGTTTGGTCACGTTCGACGCCTCAGTCATGGTCTTTCTGGCCCACCCCTCTCACCTCGTCGACCCCGTTTTCGTCTCGATCAAGCCGCAGATCCGCGCTCAGGATGTCCTCGAAGGAAAAGC
>JBBITY010000122.1:8130-8855 GCA_037440565.1 Desulfurellales bacterium | reverse complement strand
GACGGCGTTCGGCTCCGGCAAGGTGGCGGTGCTCGACGGTTCGGCGAGCGTGACCGATCTGATCGACGTGGGCGGCGGGCCGAGCGGCGTGGCGCTCAACGAGGCCGATGGCCGACTGTATGTGCTCAATCGTTTCAGCAACACGATCTCGATCGTCGACACCGGCGCCGGAGCGCAAGTCGGGGTCGTCGGCGTCGCCGGCCCCTCGCAGTTCGATCCCAGCCCGGACGTGATCAAGCGCGGCCGCAAGTTCCTCTACGATGCGCAGCTCACGTCGGGGCACGGCGACACGGCCTGCGCGACCTGTCACGTGTTCGCGAACTTCGACAACATCGCGTGGGACCTCGGCGATCCGCAAGGTCAGTTCGTCCCGTACAGCCAGGCGCCATGGGTGAGCTTTGCGCCGCTTGGCCCCTCGACCAGCGGCTTCGATCCGATGAAGGGGCCCATGACCACCCAGACGCTGCGCGGCCTGCTGGGGTTGGAGCCGTTCCATTGGCGCGGTGACCGGCAGAACTTCCAGCACTTCAACGGCGCCTTCGTCGCCCTGATGGGGCGCGACGGGGTGTGCAGCGTGGCGGGGACGAGCTGTGAGGGCAGCGCGGATTGTCCGGCAGGGCAAGCGTGCCTCGGGCTGAGCGCGGCGGACATGAACGCCTACACCGATTTCATCATGACGGTGAAGTTCCCGCCGAATCCGTTCCGCAATCTGGACGACACCATGC
>JBBITY010000122.1:0-8088 GCA_037440565.1 Desulfurellales bacterium | reverse complement strand
AGCGACCGGCAATCCGAACACCGGGGCGAGCGGCTACGTCAATCTGTTGTTTGATGCCGGCGTTTTTTCCTGCAACACGTGCCATGCGTTGCCCATCGGGACGACCACCAACCTCTTCAACGGCAACGCCGAGGGCGAGAGCCAGGACTTCAAGATTCCGCACCTGCGCAACATGTACGAGAAAGTCGGCTTCGGCGTGATTCGGCCCGGCGTGCTGTCCGGCAATCCCAACAACATCGGCCTGAGCCAACAGAAGCGGGGGTTCGGCTTCTTGCACGACGGCAGCGTGAGTCTGACGGAGTTCCTGGCCGCGACCGTGTTCACGATGAGCGAGCAGCAGGAGCGCGATATGTTCGCGTTCATGCTGGCCTTTCCCACCGAAAGCGCGCCGGCGATCGGCCGCCAAGTCACGGTCACGTTGGCCAACAAGACCAACGCGACGGTCGTCTCGACCGTCAACACGCTGATCGCACAGGCGGAGGCTGGGAAGTGCGACGTGATCGTGCGTGGCGTGTTGGGTGGCGTGGCCAAGGGGTACGTGTACGATACGGCGTCGAATCTCTTTCAGCCGGACAGCCTCCTGGAGAGCGCGGTGGCGGAGGGCACGCTGCGCGGTTCTGTTGCGGGCGCGGACGTCATCACGTACACGGGCGTGCCCTTTGGGGCGGGGGTGCGGTTGGGCATCGATCGCGATCGGGATACGTGGCTCGATCGCACGGAAGCGACGCTGGGGTACGATCCAGCCAATCCGAATAGCAACCCGTGGCAATTCCAGTAGAGCGCCGGCGGTTCGGGCAACCGGCCGTGGCCGCCGCGTTCGTGCTGCTCGCGGGGGCCAGTGGCCTGACGTGGTGGATTGCTCACCGCGTGCCGGTCGAGGAGACGCGCCGGTTTCTCCGCGCCCGGATCGAGGTGGGTGAGCAACCGCCCGCGGCGCCGGCCGCGCCCGCCGGCCGCGCTGCGGTCGAGGAGCGCTTCGCAACCGCGCTGGGCCGATTTGCGGCCGGCCACTACGCCGAGGCGGCGCGCGACTTCGCCTTCGTGGTCGCGCACGATCCGGGCGGGGTGCACGCCGGTCCGGCGCAATGGAACCTCACCCGCAGCCTGTTGCGCACCGGCGACGGCCGGGGCGCCCTGGCTGCGCTCGACACGCTGCTCCGCCACTACGCCGGATACCTCGGCGAGCAATCGCCTTTGTTGCGACAGGGTCTCGACGAGATGGAGCAGGGGGACTTGCAAGCGGCACAGGCGTCATTGGAGCGCATGGTCGAGGAGCAGTCGGACAGCGAGTTCGTCCCCCTCGCGCACGCCCTCCTCGCGCGCATTCACTGGACGCACGGCGAGCCGATGGAGATGGTGCGGTCGTTCGCGCGGATGTTTGCCTCGGTGCGCGATCGCGTCCCCGAATACCAGGTGCTCGCCAAGCAGCTCGAACGCTACGCCAGCGGCGACGCGCAGGTTGCGGAGACGTTCAACCGGCTCGCCCGAGAAGGACCACAAGGCTTTCGCGACATCTATCAGTACCTAACGGCCCGCAGCCTCTTGGAGCAGGACAAGTTCGACGCGACCCGCCAGGCGCTGGAGGAGTTGCGCCAGCGCTTTCCAGACGGTGATTTCACCCACATCGTCGACCTCGAGCACGCGTGGAACTTCTTGCGCAACGGCCAGGCCGCCGAGGCGCTGGCGATCTTCGAGCGCCTGGAGCAGACGCCGGCGCCGCCGGCCGCCCAGGCATTCGATGAGTTCTTCGACCTGCGCGCCGAGCTGCCGCTCGGCATCGCGCGCTGCCGCCTGGCACTCGGGCAGTACGCCGAGGCCGTCGCTGCCTTCGACCTGGCGATCGCTGCCAACCCGCGCAGCGTCTATGCCGTCGAGAACCGCCTGGGCATGGCCAGCGCGTACGAAGGACTCGGCCAGCTCGACCGCGCTGCGGAAGTCCTGCGGCAGATCATCGCCGATCACCCGGACGAACCGCAGCTCTGGGCCGTCCGCCAGCAGTTGCAGCGCCTCGAAGGGCTGGCCGCGGCGAACTGACGCGACGCCACGTCGGGCTTGTCTCGAAACTCAGGACGGACTGACGGTGATCGCCGGCGGATTCAGGGCGAGGGCAGCGTAGCCCTTGTCTCCTTCCCGCTGCGCGAACCAATTTGCCCTCCCGGTCCGCCTGTCTTTGCGGGCGGCCACACGGCAGAAAGTCGATCTCGACGTCCAGGTGTTCCAGCCGTTGCCCTTGTACATCCGCCAGCGCGTGCTGAAGGAGGGCAGGTCTTGTTCGTCGGCGACCAAGACCGGCTCTGCGAAGTCGCATTTCGCACGATACAGGCGTTCGAGGACTTCCGACCGCGCTACGAGACGTCCCTGAACGAGGTGCCGCGTGCTCGATCGTGAGCGCATCCTTGCGAAGCTCGACGAGCTCGAACGCGCACCTACTTGCGCGGCGATGCCGCCTTCCCGATCGCCCGCGCGCGCGTTTCCAGCGGCTCCGCTTCGCCGGCACGCCCGGTGTCGCGCAGGAGCGCCGCCAAGTTCAGGAGCGTGCGCCCGACGTCCGGATGATTCGGCCCCAGGGTTTTCTCCTGGATGCCGAGGGCGCGGCGGTACAGCGGTTCCGCTTCCGCCGCATTGCCCTGTGCGGCGTAGAGTAATGCGAGGTTGTTCAGCGTCTGTGCCGTCAGCCGGTGCTCGGGCCCGAGCGCCTTTTCGCGGATGGCCAGCGCCTCCTTGAACATCGGCTCCGCGGCCGCGTACTTGCCCTGCAGCGCCCTGACAGATGCGAGGTTGTTGAGCGTCGTCGCGACATCGGGATGCTCGCGACCCAGCCCGCCTCGTTGCAGCATGAGGACGCGGATGTAGAGCGCCTCCGCTTCACTGTAATCGCCATGTGACCGGCGAGCCGCCGCGAGATTGGCCAGCGTTGCCGCGTTTTCGTTCTCGCCCGCTGCCGCGCTTTCGGCGGCCTTTCCGGTTGCCTCGCCCCCGGGCGGTTGCTCCGTGGCCGCCGCTGTCGGCGGCGGCGCTGGGGTTGCCGCTGGCGCCGTCGCCCGCGTCGCGCACCCATCCGCGAGAAGCAGAAGCGCCATCAAGATTCCCGTTCGCATCGAGATCACCCGATTGTCAGTCATTCCGCCGCGCCGATACACACCAGGAATCGCGCCGCGGTGCAAGCGCAGCCGGCCAATGCCCACGCCCTTGCCCTCGCCTCAGGGTTGTTCAGAGCAACCGGATGGCCAGTGAAGCGAGCAGCAGCCACACAGCGACAACGATCCCGGCCGCGAGCCACTTGGTCGGCCGGTCGGTCCTCAAGGAGGCGTCCGCCCGCTGGCGGCACTCCGCCATCACCTCCGGGGGAATCATCTTTAGCGTCAACGCGATGCCGAGCGGCACGATCAGCAAGTCGTCGAGGTGGCCGATCACGGGAATGAAGTCGGGGATCAGATCAATCGGGCTGAACGCGTAGGCCACGACACATGCGGCGAACGACCGCGCGTACCAGGGAACGCGCGGATCGCGGGAGGTGAGCGACACTGCATACACCTCGGCGCGCAAGTGCGTTGCCCACTCGCGCCAGGTCATTGCGGCTTCAGTCCTCGATGGTCCGGCCCACGTCGCGCAGGGCCCGCTCGATGGCGGGGAGCATCGGGACCACGCAAGCTCGGCCTTCGCTGATGACCTCATCGGAGCGGTCGAAATCAAAGAGCCGGATGTGTCCAAGGCGGGGTGTCAGCAGAACGTCGGGCGGGTCGCCGGCGAGGCGGCTGCGCGTGATGCGATCCTGCATGATGTAGATCGCTCCGCCCAGCACCTCGAAGAAACCAGGTGGCTCTGCCTTGAGGACGCGCTGCCGCCGGGTTGCAAAGAGGCTGGTCGTGTTGCGGAACTCCTTCCGGAGCCGCGCGGAGAGCTTGTCGAGGAATTCAGGCCGTACGCGGCGTCCGCGCCGCCGGAGGTGCCGAGCCGGCCGCGCCGGGCGGTTGCGACTGGTCAGGTCACCGTTCAGGTTAACGGCGATGACCACATCGGCCCCGAGCGCCCGGCAGGCCGACACGGGCACGGGATTGACCAGGCCGCCGTCAACGAGCCAGTGCTCGCCGTAGCGGAACGGAGGAAAGATGCCGGGCAGCGCCGCCGAGGCCCGAATGGCATCGAGCAGCGATCCGCGCTGGAGCCAAACTTCCCGCCCGCTTGCGAACTCGGTGGCGATCGCGGCAAACGGCTTCGGCAGATCCTCGATCCGCACGTCCTTCTGAATCCGGCGCAGCCCCGCAAAGAGCCGCGCTCCGCCGATGAATCCGCCGCGCGCCAGTCGCACGTCCATGAGTCCGACGATGTCCAGCAGAGTGATCGAGCGCGCCCACGACTCGAGCGCGTCGAGCTGATCGGTGACATACGAGCCCCCCACGAGGGCGCCGATCGACGTCCCGCACACCACGGCCGGCGCGATGCCCGACTCCGCAAGTGCGCGCAGCACGCCGATATGCGCCCAGCCGCGCGCCGAGCCGCTGCCGAGCGCGATGCCGATGCGGGGGGAGGTCACGCCGATCGCCTACACCCGGGTGCGCGGGCGAGCAAGCGGGCGAGGAGCCGCTCGGAGTTGTCACCGTAACGGAACGGGCGACTCATGTGACTGGGAAAAGGCGAGAGCCCTGGAAGTTCCAGGGCTCCCGGAGAGCGGGCGACCGGGGTCGAACCGGCGACCTTATGCTTGGCAAGCATACGCTCTAGCCAACTGAGCTACGCCCGCGTGGCCCCGATTCTTAGCTGAGTGCATGGGCAGTGTCAAAATGCTGGAGGGTTCGAAGATTCGAGGGCTCGCGGTCGGAAACGGTTCAACGGTCGCACGCGCCACTGAACCGTTGGTCCGGTTCGGCCGTAATAGAGGCTGTGAGGAAATCGGCGGCGAGGTCTGCGGTGGGGCGAAGCTGAGCGGGAGCACCGCTCCCGCTCTCGAGACTCAAGATGAGGAGACCGAATGCACGGCGTCATTTTCGAGGGGCTGGAGCGTTGCTCCCGCCCGCGGAGGCAGGGCGGCGTTGTACCCCCGCCATTCTTGAGGGGTGGAGCACTGCGCCACCCCGAGGCGTTTTTCACCGGCTCTGAGCCGAGACGGAGCCCTGCATGAAGCACTGTCCCTATTGTGCCGAGGAGATTCGCGACGAGGCGATCCGATGTCCACACTGCCGGAGCCGCTTGACGACGTTCGATGCCACGCACTGGCACCGCAGCCATCCGGA
Source organism: Desulfurellales bacterium (assembly GCA_037440565.1). GTDB lineage: Bacteria > Desulfobacterota > Binatia > HRBIN30 > CADEER01 > JBBITY01. Next base: position 2,857 of record JBBITY010000122.1, on the reverse strand, counting down.
GGCGCGCCTGGCGGGTGTCTGCGCCGCGCTGGCGCACGCCCTGGCGGTTCCACTGGCGGCGGTGCGGCTCGCCTTTGTGGTGCTGACGTTTGTCCACCTGCTCGGGCCGCTCCTGTACGCTGGCTTCTGGCTGATCATTCCGGATCGCCCGGGCGGCGAATCGCTCATCGAGCGGGGGTTGCGATGGGCGTTGCGACTGGCCGGCAGGCTGAGCGGGCACCGGCGCGACCAGTCGGGCCCCCCCAGCGTGTCGGACCCCATGGTGCGGTGAACGTGCTATGCGGCAGGCATGGCAACGGATGAGCAACTGGTCGCGCGGCTGGCGGATGGTGACCAGGCCGCGCTGGCCGAGCTGCTGTGCCGCTATGAGCGTCCGCTGTCCCATTTTCTCCATCGGTACCTCGGCGGGCGCGACGTCGAAGACTTGTATCAAGAGACGTGGCTGCGTGTATTCCGCCACGCCGCACGCTTCGATCCCGGCAAGCGCTTTTCGACCTGGCTGTTTCAGATCGCGATCAACCTGTGCCGCGACTGGCACCGGCGCGTCCGGCCCGAATCCGTACCGGCGTTGCCGGAATCCTGCGGAGCCGCAGACCTCGACCGCACCGAGGCCGGGATTGACGCACGGCGTCTTTTGGCGTTGCTCCCAGCGCCACAGCGCGAGGTGATTATCTTGCGGTACTTTCACGATCTGACCGAGGACGAGGTGGCGGCGATTCTCGAGTGCCCCAAGGGGACGGTAAAGAGTCGGATGCATCACGGGGTGGCACGCCTCGCAGAGCTGGTACGGACACGGGCGCGGCCATGAGCGAATCCCGCGCTGAACGAGACGCGCTGGTGGAGCACGTCGAGCAATGCCCGGACTGCCAAGCCGATCCGCCGCCGGTCTTGGAAATCACGGCTCTGCTTCGCCAGGCGACGGTGGACGTCGATGCGGCGAAGCTGTCGCGCCGCGCGTTGGCGCGGTTGCGGCCGGAGCTGGCGGCGGACGCGGCGGCGGCCCTCCGCCGGCGCGTGGCGGCAGTCGTCCTGCTGTCGCTTCTGCCATTGCCGGCGGTGCTCGCCTACGATGCCTGTTGGCTCCGCCTCGCGTATGGCGTCGCCCGTGCGATCCTGCCTGCGAGCGTCGCCGCGGTTGTCGTTCTCGGCCAGGCGGCGTTTCTCCTGTTCCTCTTTTCCGCCACGTACGCGGCCATCCCGTTGCTCGTGGCCCGGCGTGAGCTGCCGCGGCCGACCTGAGGCTGATGATGAAACAGTGCCCGTACTGCGCCGAGAGCATTCAAGACCAAGCCATCAAGTGCCGCTATTGCGGTAGCATGCTGGAAGGATCAGCCTTGTCGCGGACCTGGTACCGCTCGCGGCGCGGCAAGATGGTCGCCGGCGTGTGCGCGGGGCTGGCGGAACAATTCGGCGTATCGGTGACGGCCCTGCGATTGGCTGCCGTTCTTCTCACCTTGTTGGGCGCCGGTTGGGGCGTCATCGTCTACGTGGTGCTGTGGGTCATCATGCCGTACCGGGAAAATCGCGGCGACGACTTCGCCGCAGCGCCGCGGCGGTGAGAGCGTGTGAAAAAATCTCCCGGGGTGGAGCAATGCGCCCCCCTCAGGAACAGGGCCGGTGCAACGCGGCTTCAGTCTTGCGGGTGGAAGCAGTGCTCCCCCCCTTTCGGAGCAGCGCACGCCCATGCGCCCGCGCGGTGGCTGCGCTCGGACCGTTCTTGAGGGATGAGCATCGCTCTGTCCCGGGCGCTTTTTTCACAGACTGTGAGACCACCCTCCCCCGGGAGCTGGGCGCGGTTGTCAAGGCGTGTCGGGACTGTCAAACTCCGGGCACGGTGGAACACTTGCTCGCGACGTTGATGGGCCTCGTGCGTGAGACCGTGCGGCGCCACGACATGGTTGGTGCCGGCGAGCGAGTGCTGGTGGCGGTGTCTGGTGGAGCGGACTCGATTGGATTGCTCGCCATTCTGCACCGGCTGCGGCGGCGCTTTGGCATCGAGCTGGTGGCGGCCCACGTCAACCATCGCTTGCGGGGCGAAGAGGCCGATGCCGACGAAGCGTGTGCGGCCACTGCCGCCGGGCAGTTGGGTGTCCCGTTCGCGCGCGAGGCGCTGGAGCTGGGGCAGGGAAGCAACCTCGAAGAGCGAGCGCGCAAGGAGCGCTATCGCGCGCTGCAGCGGTTGGCGCGCGCGCACGGCTGCCAGAAGATTGCGACCGGCCACACTCAAGACGACCAGGCCGAAACCGTGCTCTTGCGCCTCATTCGCGGCAGTGGCCTGCGCGGTCTGGGGGGCATGCAAGCGCGGCGAGCAGACGGCGTCATCCGGCCCCTGCTCGACTGCCGCCGAGCGGATATCGAACGGCTCGTCCGCCGGCTCGGCTTGGCGTACCGGGTCGACCGGAGCAATTACGACTTGCACTTTCAGCGCACGCGCGTGCGCCACCGGCTGCTGCCGCTGCTGTCCGAACTCAACCCGAGCATCGTGCGCTCGCTGGCCCAGGCCGCGGCGCTGTGGAGCGCGGAGGCGGAGATCGCGGCAGCCTGGGCGCGGGAACAGGTGCAAGGGCTGGCTTCGAGCGGACGATTGGACGTCGGCTTGTTGGCGCGGTTACCTCCTGCTTGGCAGGGGTGCGTGCTGCGCGGCTGGTTGAGTGAGTGCGGCGTCGGCCAGCGAGATCTGACGGCGCGGCACATCCAGGCGGTCCTGCGGCTCGCTGCGGGCGGCCGGCCGAGCGGGTCTGTTGTGCTGCCAGGTGGGAAAACCGTCCGGCGCCGGGCGACGCACCTGACTGTCGGGCCGGCCGGACCGGCGCGGATTCCCAGTGCGCCCCTGGATCTGCGGGTGGGTGAGGCCATT
>JBBITY010000121.1:0-8856 GCA_037440565.1 Desulfurellales bacterium | reverse complement strand
TGGCGTGCGGCGTATTCACGGGTACAGAACATGGAGTAGGATAGCGGCGAAAGGAGGGCTGCTTATGCCAATCCTACAGAAGTTGCGGGAGTTTCTGGACGAGAACAAAGTCACGTACAAGGTTCTGGAGCACCGACCGGCATTCACGGCACAGGAAGTCGCCGCCGCGCAACACGTCCCGGGCAAACAACTGGCTAAAGTGGTGATGTTGCGCAGCGGGCCGGATTTCCTGATGGTGGTCGTCCCGGCGCCCTGTCGCGTCGATCTCGAACGCGCCAAGGGCGCCACCGGGAAGGACCTCGTGCTCGCGACCGAGCAGGAGTTCGCCGGTCTCTTTCCACAATGTGAGCCCGGCGCGATGCCGCCCTTCGGCAACCTCTACAACTTGCCTGTCTGGGTCGACCGAGCGCTGACCGAAGATGAGGAGATCGTGTTCAACGCGGGCACGCACACCCAGACGGTCCGGATGAAGTACGCGGACTTCGCCCGCTTGGTCCAGCCCAAGGTCGCATCGCTCGCCGCCGGGGACTGAGGCAACACCGAGCCCGCGCCACCCTCTCGATCCGCCGAGTGCCGGCGGCGAGGGGTGAAAGGGCGCCATAGGAGCCGGGGCCGTGGGGGCTGACCCGCTGGAGGGTTCATGGTCGACGTGGGTACGGTTTGTGTCGGCACCAACTTTTCCCCTGAGTCCGAAGCCGCGCTGCAATCGGCTGCGAGCATGGCCCGCGCCTTCGGAGCGAAGGTCGCGATCGTCACCGTGGTGGAGCCGGTGCGGTTGTACCAGCGGATTCTCACCGCCGGAGAATCTCGATTCATTCCCACGGACCAGCTCGCAGCAAGAGCCGCTGAGCGCTTGCAACAAACGGTGACGGCGCCGCCTTTCAGCGGGCTGGCGGTCGATTACCAGGTGCACGTCGGCGTGCCCTTCGCGGACCTCATTGCCGCGGCGCGGATGTGCCACGCGGACCTGCTCGTCGTTGGCACGCGGCGTCGCTCCGAAATCGAGCACCTATTCCTCGGCAGCACTGCGGAGCGCGTGTTGCGCAAGTCGCCGATGTTGGTGCTCGTCGCGAAGGCCGCCCTGACCGCTCCGCAGGTCATCCTGGCGCCAACCGACTTCTCGGACGCCTCGCGCCCAGCGGTGGAGTACGCCGCCGACCTGGCGCGGCGCTGGGCGGCCCGGCTGGTGATGCTGCACGTGATCGAACCGATCACCGAAACATACGTCTGGCCAGGGGAGCCGGCCACGGCCGAGTTGTTTGTCGCTGAACCAGAGGAGCTCGAACCCGAGTGGCAGAGCCTCCTCGAAGCCGTGAACCTGGGCGACGTCCGTCATGAGCACCGCACGGTGAAGGGCTACGCGGTGCCGAGCATCGCGGCGGCGGCCCGGGAAATGGGCGTCGATCTCATCGTCATGGGCACGCACGGCCGCACCGGTTTGATGCACGCCTTGCTTGGCAGCGTCGCTGAGCGCGTCGTCCGCGAAGCGGATTGCCCGGTCTTGACGGTGCACCCGAAAGAATTCCGCTCCGCCATGCCGTGAAGCAGGAGCAGAGGGGCCGCCATGAAAGTCAGCACGTGGATGACCAAAGATCCCGTCACGATCACTCCCCACGAGACCCTAGAGGCGGCAGACGCCAAGATGAAAGCAGGGCGCTTTCGCCGGCTGCCTGTGGTCGGCGACCGCGGGCAGCTTCTCGGCATCGTCACGTCGCGGGACCTGGCGGAACACCACGGCTATCTGGCGATCACGCGCGTCAACGCGGCCATGGTGGAGAAACCGCTGACGGTCACACCGGACACGCCAATCGAGGCCGCGACCGCACTGCTCCTGCAGCATAAGATCGGCGGCTTGCCCGTCGTCGCCAGTGACGGTCAGTTGTTGGGCATCATCACCGCAACGGACCTGTTACGAGGTCTCTTGCAGGGACTCAGCGGAGGGGAGGCGGTCAGTGGGCGGATTGACTTTCAGTTCACCAACCCCGAGCAGACATTCGCCAGTGCGGTAGCCCTGGTCGAGGCGGCGGGAGGAACTATTTTGGGACTCGGCACATTGCGTGCCGAAGACGAAGGGGGAACGCGGACTTTTTACCTGCGGGTGCTCGGACGCAATATCGAGCTGCTCGCCGAGGCGCTGCGCCGCAACGGGTACGCCGTCGGCGCCGTACATGCAGCCACCGCAACCTGAGCCCAGGGCGGTGCACCGCAGGGCTGAGAGGCAAGACATGAGGCATGCCATGTTAGGCGTGGCCCTCCGCGGAGACGTTCAGATTGACCAGCGCAAAGAAGAGTTCGTCGAGCGATTCATAACGCAGCCACTTCGGCGTCTCGGGCGAGAAATCGATCGGATCCATGCTCCAGCCGGAACCTTCGTCTCCGTAGACGGGGAACACTTCCAATCCGACTTTGACGAGCTTGGTGTTGACCGCTTGCAACCTGTCCTGCCTCATTTGCCTCGCCTCCTTTCGCTGCAGGTGAGTCAGCAGAATGCATGCCAGCTCTGTTTCCGGGGTGGGTGTGACCGGGCGGCAAATCGAGGAAAAAACGGGCGGTGTCATGATTTGAGCTTACTTCGGAACGTTGCCCAGTTTGTAACGTCAGCCATTGCTCCCGGGGGATACCACGCAGCCCGCGAGTGCAGTTGCGAGCTGCGACGCATTGAAAACCCCATCCCGAACCGCTAGGAACGCGCGCGCCAAGTCATCGGCAAGGGGTGCCGATGGGGCAAGGGTGAGGGGAGAGAGGAAAGGAAAAAGAGATTATGGACCTCGAAATCCAGGCGCAGCACACCGAAGTCCATCCCCGGTGGCGGGAGCTGATCCGCCGGCGCATCGGGAGGTTGGAGGGGATCGGGGCGGGTTTCCTTCGCCTACACGTCACGCTGGTGCACAGCACCCATCACCTGCGCGGGAATGAAGAGGTCCGGCTGCTCGCGACCCTGCCGGGCGACGCGTTGCGCGTGCAGAAAACGAAGCCCAACATGGGCGACGCCATCCACGCGGCATTCGACGCCCTGGAACGCGAGTTGGAATCCTACCAAGCCCAGCGGCGCAGCCCGGCCCGCGAATACGGTCCTCCGTTTCATGGTGTCATTGGGCAGCTCTTCCCCGCACAAGGTTACGGGTTCATCCGCACCCCGGAGGCGCAGGAGATCTACTTCCATCGCGACGTCCTGCACGAGGTGGCCTTCGAGGACTTGCGGGAGGGGATGCCAGTGGAATTCCAGGTCGAAGCGGGCGAGAAAGGCCCCCAGGCGGCTCGCGTTCAACCGGCGAGGCCAGCGGCCCCCCGAGGCCCCAACAGCGGCCCCTCCCGGAGAAACGCCAAACCGATCCGGTAACAGCTCGTCTAGAAAGCGACCTTTCGCCCTTCGACGGGCTGAGGGCGAGCGGAGAATGCGGTGAATGAAGTCCGGGCCCGCTCATGCTGAGCTCGTCGAAGCCCGTGCTGAGCGAAGTCGAAGGGCGCGAGCGGGCCTTTCTCCGAGAGGCTGCCAGTCGTCGATCTTAATGAAGGGCGTCGGACAGGCCCTGCGCTGTGCAGATCTGGCGCATCTGTTTCAGCGCTCGCGCCTCGAGCTGCCTGATGCGCTCGCGGCTCACCCCGAAGCGCTGCCCGATCTCTTCCAGCGTATAGACCTGACTGCCGTTCAGCCCAAACCGAAGCCGTAGAATTTCCGCCTCTCGGTGAGGGAGCTCGCCGACGGCGGACGCCAATCGCTCACTGAGGTCGGAGTCCAAGATAGCCCCCTCGGGATCGGCTCCGCCATCTGCGGGAATCGTGTCGCCCAGCGTCCGGTCGTCGTCGTCACCGATCGGCGCAGCCAACGAAAGGCACTGGAAAGACTGCGCCATGGTCGCCAATCGTTCCGCGGACATGCCGTGCTCTTCCGCCACAGTGTCCGGATCCATGTCTCCGTCCGCCTGCAAGGCCGTCCGGCCGAGCTTCCGTCGCAACTGATTCCAGTGCACCGGCGTGCGGATCATCGCCCCTTGGCAATCGGCGGCGCGCGAAATCTGCTGCCAGATCCACCACACCGCATAAGTGCTGAATTTGATCCCTCGGGTCGGCTCGTATTTCTCGACCGCCCGCATCAACCCCAACACGCCCTCCTGAACCAGGTCGAGATAGGACAAGATGGGGTGCCGGTAGCGCCGCGCCAGGGTCATCACCAGCCGCACGTTGGCCGTCATCATGCGGTCGCGCAGCGTTCGGTAAGCCGTCAGTTCCCGCTGCAGGTTATCGACGAACTTCGCCAGCGACTTGCGCCCGCGCTGGCGCCGGGACATCGCCTTCAACCGCTGCCGGGCGTAGGTCAGGACGGTGAGCGCTTCACGTTCACGAAAGTCGTCGTCCGGATGCACAAGTCCGCGCCCCACGTGTTGCAACGCGTCCGTCACCAGGCGGGGCCGGCCGCGCAGCAGCTTCAAGATCCGCCCCCGCCGATCGGCGATCGCCAGGCCAAGGGTCTCCTCCTCGTGGCGACTGAGCAGACCCACCTGGGCCACGTCGGCAAAAAAGGTCGCCACGAGGTCGCGCTGCACCCCTTTTGCCACCTCGCTCCGGTCCTCGGCAACGGCGTCCTCTTGGTCTTCGCCGAGTTCCGGCGCCCCCGCCATCTCAGGCAGGTCCAGGTGGACCTCTTCCATCATGTCAACTGCACTTCGCATCGTGTTTCGTTTGCTTACCCCAGTTCTTCGATACGCGCTTTAGACGGGCAGCCTTTGGTGTTATTCAAAGCGCGGGCCAACGCTGTTTTGTTGGTCAGCGAGGGGCCGGACGCGTTGATTCTCCCATATCGCCACGTTATCTTGGCGGGCGCAATACGGGCCGGTTACGGGAAATTTTCACGAATATGGAAGAGCCTATGGCAAAGACCCGCTCAAAGGGAGCGCCCACGAAGATCCGCCGTAACGTCCAGCGCTATGGTGATCCTTACCTGCCCAAACTGGCACCCGGCGAGGCGGCGGTCTGCGAGGAGTGTCACGCGATCTACCAGCGGCGCCATTGGTACTTCGACGAGGAGGAGTTTGCACGGCTAGCCGTTCAGCCCGCGACCCGGCTCATCCAATGCCCGGCCTGCCGCAAGATTCGCGACAACTTTCCGGAAGGGGAAGTGACGGTCAGCGGCACGTTCGCCACCGCGCACCGGACCGAGGTCATCAATCGGATCCACAACGAGGAGATGCGGGCCAAGGGCCTCAACCCCCTCGAACGGATCGTCGAGCTCACCGACAAAGACGGGGTCATTCGGGTCACCACGACGAATGAGAAGCTGGCCCAGCGGATCGGACGCGCGCTGCAGCGCGCATTCCAGGGCTCGGTGAAATTCAAGTGGTCCGAAGATACGAAGTACCTGCGGGTCGAATGGACGCGGTAGTGGATGCAGCGGGCGGCCGCGGCTTGTGACCGCGCCGCCGAGGCCGGATGGCTCGCCCCGACGCCTCGCGCATCCTGCCGGCCGGCAAGCTTCCGGTCGCCCTGCTCCGCCAACTCCTGCGCTATCGCGGGGCACCGGATCCCAGTGTCGTGGTGGGGCCGGAATTCGGAGAGGACGCCGCGGTGATCGATCTCGGCGCACAGTACCTGGTGCTCAAGAGCGATCCGGTGACATTCACCAGCGACGAAATCGGATGGTACGCCGTGCACGTGAACGCCAACGATATTGCGGTCATGGGCGCCCAGCCGCGCTGGTTTCAGCCGACGATCATTCTCCCCGTCGCTTCGCCGCGCCGCATCGCCCTGACCATCGCACGCGACATCCACCGCGCCGCGCGCTCACTCGGCATCGCCGTGACCGGGGGGCACAGCGAGGTGTCCCCCGCCGTGCGCCAGCCCATCGTCGCCGGCGACATGCACGGTCTGACAGCGCGTGACCGCCTCATTCGCTCGAGTGGCGCACGGCCGGGCGATTGTATCGTCATGACCAAGTTCGCCGGCATCGAAGGGACCGCCATCCTGGCGCGTGCGTATCCGCAGGTCGCGCGGCGCGTGCTCGGCGTCGCCGCACAACGCCGGGCTGCGCGCTTTCACCATCGTCCCGGCATCTCCGTCGTGGGCGCGGCGCTGGTCGCAGCCGATCAGGGGGTCAGCGCCTTGCACGACCCCACCGAAGGCGGAGTAGCCACCGGTCTCTACGAAATGGCGGCCGCGTCGCAGTGTCGCATCCGCGTCGACGTGGACGCGATTCCCATCCACCCGTACACGCAGCGGCTTTGCCAGCATTTCGGGCTGCAGCCCTTGGGCTTGATCAGCTCTGGCGCGCTGCTAGCCAGTGTGCCGCCCGCGCGGGTGGCACCGTTGCTCCAGGGGCTGCGCGCGCGGCGCCTGGCAGCGCGGGTGGTCGGCGAAGTGGTGCGGGGCTCAGGGATCGAGGCGCGGCAGGGCGGGCGGCGCGTGGTGTTTCGGTGGTCGGAGCGCGACGAGCTGGCACGGTTGGACACCTGAATCTCGGCTGCCTCGCGCAGGTGGCCTGGTCTTCGGCCGCCGGTTTGTGGCAACATCCGGGCTTGAATGGGATGGAACAAGAAGTCGTGCCAGAACCTGCCGGCGTGGCCACGGAGGCGCGAAGGCGCGGGGGCGCGTCGCCGACCGTGATGGAAAGGAACTTCCGCTCATGACGGCTCCGGTAGCGTGCGAGCACTGCGGCAAGCTGGTCCAGCCTCGCGCGGCATTGGTCGAGACGGTCGATGATTGGCCGTATTACTTCTGCTCCGAGGTCTGTAAGTTCAACTGGGGTGAGCAGGCCGACCGCGAGATGGACGACGACAGAGGGCGGACATGAGCTTTTTTCGCGTGGAAGATTTGGAGGTCGCCGAAGTCCTGCCCGGTGTTCGTCTGCGCTCGGTCGGCCTCGAGAACCTCATGGTGACCTTCGTCGAGTATCGCGAAGGCGCGGAGATCCCGCTGCATCACCATCGCTACGAGCAGATCACCTACGTCCTAGAGGGGTTTGTCGAGGTCTGCGTCGGGAAAGAACGCCGCGTGCTTCGCCCCGGCGAGGGCGTGCGGATTCCAGCGAAGATGGAGCACAGCTCGCGGCCGATCGAAGGACCGGCCCGGGCTCTGGACGCGTGGACGCCGGTTCCCAAGAGCCTCAAGCTCGAGGACCTGGTCACCCTGGGACACTACGTGCCAATCGAAGGGGAGCAGACCCGCTGAACCGCCGGGCGCAGGCCCGGCGCAGTATTGGAGGCGTCAAACATGGCCATCAAGAGAATCCTGGTACCGACTGATTTCTCGAATGGGTCGCTGCAGGCCCTCGAGTACGCGATCGACTTTGCGCAGTCCTGCAAGGCCGAGCTCATTGTGTTGTTCGTCGTGGAACCGGTCTACTACGCGACTCCGGCGGACCTGTACGGCGCGTCCGCCAATCTGACCATGTTGCTCGAAGAGCAGCAGCGCATCGGTCGCGAACAGTTGGCCCGCCTCGGGAAGCGCCTCTCGCAGCGTCGGGTCCGGTTCCGCACCGTGCTCGAGACGGGAACGCCCCACCAGCTCATCACCGGCACGGCGGCCAAACTCAAGGCGGACCTCATCGTCATGGCCACGCACGGGCGAACCGGGCTCTCGCACATGCTGCTGGGCAGCGTCACCGAGAAAGTCGTGCGTACCGCGACGTGCCCGGTGCTGACGCTGCGCGGCCGGCTGGCGACGCGAAAGACCCGGCGTCCCGCGACACGGGCGCGGCGATCGCCGCGCGCCCGGCGGGCTACGGCACGCACAGCACTGGCTGGCGCGCGCCTCGCAGAACTTTCTCCGCGGTGCCGCCGAACAGAAGCTGATCCAGGCCGGCGGTCGTGGCGTGGCTGCCCATGACGATGAGATCGCACTCCAGGTCGGCGGCGATCTTGACGATCTCCACGAACGGCGTCCCCTCCACCACCATCGTCTCGAAGGCCCCCTCGCCGCGCTCCGCCTTGAGCCACGCCAGTTCCTGCTCAGCACGGGCGCGCATCTTCGCAATGGCCTCCGCATAAGTCGCCACCCCCGCGCGCTCCATGCGCCGAGCCAAGTCGGCGTCGACGACGTGCACCACCGTCACCTCCGCGCTCGGCCGGCGCCACTTGAGGGCAGTGTCGAGGGCGCGCAACGAACACGGCGAGAAGTCCACGGCGATCAGCAGCGCGTCGGGAAACTGCGACCCGTTCATGCTTCGATGAGCTCACCACGCCCGACGGCCGCGACAATGGCCGAGGCGCTCAAGACGCCGACCAGTCGGCTGCCGTCGAGCACGACGACGCGGTGAATGCCTTCGGCGGTCATCAGTGCCGCCGCTTTGCGCACCGAGTCGTGCTGCTGCACGCTGAAAATGATGGGCATCATGACGTCCCTGACGGGTCGCTGGCTGAAGGCGCCGGGCGGCTCCTGCGCCGGCGCCTCGGCTGCCACCTCTTCCGCTTCCGTCGTATAGAACACACGCCGCCGTTGCGCCTCGGCCTGTTCCCAGCCGTGCGCCAAGTCGGTTCGCGAGATCACACCCACCGGCTGGCCCGCCTCATCCACCACCGGAGCGCCACTGACCTCGCGCTCGCGCAGAATGCGAGAGGCCTCCGCGACCGTCGCGCTCACGGGAATCGTCACCACATCGGCCACCATGAGGTTCCTCACGCGCATTGTCACTCCTCGCCCGACGCGCCGCCGAGAATACACGCCGCCCGCGAGCAAGTCACGAGCCGCCTCAACACTGCGATCCCGCTGTCGGGAACTAGATGATGTGGGAAATTTTCTTGACACCCCCAACCCCTGGTGTTAGCGTCGGCCACGATCACATGGCATCCGGGAAGGGAGTGCAGTGATGGAGCTACGGCGGTACGTCGTTCTCCGCTGCCAGTCCAACCGCTCCCCCTTTTCCCC
>JBBITY010000120.1:0-8860 GCA_037440565.1 Desulfurellales bacterium | reverse complement strand
GCCCGAAGGCTCGTGCCTGTGCGAGAGAGAAAAATCCTGGCCGAGTGAATGGCCTCAGTGAACTACTGGAAGACGGCTACTTCTTCTTCTTGCCGCCCTTTTTCGCCGGAGCCTTCTTCTTCGCTTTCGAAGTCTTCTTCTTTGCTGCCATAGTGGCCTCCTTGTCAGAAGCGTTGACTACCTGAACCGATCACGCCTCTCTCATCACAGGCACCGTTCTCCACCTCATCAGCCACCCACCACCAGTTCGCGCCCGGATTATAAGCCGATATTCCCACCTGTCAATAGCCGAATGCCATTTTGGAAATTTTTTTTTAAAGTGGATTCACCTGCCAGAGCAAGGGAAATCGACACTCTAAAATGCCGTTGGGCTTCCGGTCCAGGCGAAGGTAGCAGAACGTTTTAGGTCTGGTCGCGGGAAAACTTTTCATGCGCCCAACAACAGTCGCCACAGGGCGCGCAGCGCGATCCAGGCAACGGTCGACCACACGGTCGAGCGGATATCGCCCGCGTCGCGCGCTGCGTCATCAACCGGCCGGAGCGCCGCGTCGATGTTTGTGACCGTCGCCCATTTGGCTTCCTTGCCATACGCGCGCGCCAAGCGCTCGATCGCTTCGCGCCGCACCCGGGCCGATGACGCGCTGCGTTGCTTGAGGCGGTGCAAGGTGCCGCGATTGAGCCACATGCCGTCGCACACCGCACAGCGCTCGATGCGGGCGTCCGGCGGCAGCAGGCGGTCGCGGAACTCGCGCAGCGGAACCGCACACCGCGGGCATCGCCCGGGCCCGCTCGGCGGCGAGGTCGGAGCGCGCAGCCGTGCCTCGTCGACCGGGTCGAGCCGAGCAGCCTCCGGCGCCGACAGTGGAAACAGTTCCCAGCGATCGCACCAGATACCGCCACATTGCGCGCATTGATCGAGCACGAGCAAGTAACCACTGCGCGCCTCGGCAGTGACGGCCCGCATCGCCACACCGCAGTGCGGACACTGGAGCGGCGGCGTGGACACGGTCACGACCCCCTGGTCATGCCGCGCAGAATCGCGATGCGGTGCGCGATCGGCGGATGCGAGCTGAATAGGTTCGCCCACCATCCTTCCTCCTCCTCGCCGCGGCGCTTCAGCGGATTGACGATGAAGAGATGCGCGGTCCCACGCGTGGCTGCGCGCAACGGCGACTGACTCGCGTCGATCTTGGCCAGCGCTCCCGCGAGCCCGTACGGATTGCGCGTGAACTCGACGGCGGTGGCGTCGGCGAGGTACTCGCGCTGGCGCGACACGGCCATCGCAATCAATCGCGACAACAGCGGACTGACGGCGATCAGAGCCAGCACCACGAGGCCAAACAGCACGTGCCCGCTCCCCCGCCGCCGCCGCGTGAAGTACCAGTTGCGCCGGGCCCAGTCCGCCAGCATCACGACGCCGCCCAGCAAGACCGCGACCACGGTCATCACCAGCGTGTCGCGGTTACCGATATGGGCCATCTCGTGCGCTACCACGCCTTGCGTCTCCTCGCGATTGAGGAGCGCGAGCGCCCCTTCGGTCACGGCGATCGCCGCATGGCTCGGATCGCGTCCGATCGCCAGGGCGTTCGGGGCAGGATCGGGAATGACGAGCACACGGGGCCGGGGCAGACCCGCAGCCAGCGCGATCTCGCTCTTCCGATCTGTTGTGCAATTCGCGGTGTTCCGGGTTGTCTGCGCGCAGCGGCTCCGCGAGCAGCGATAAGAGAACGAGCGATCCGCCGCGCCGGTAGGCGAGCGCGCTGACGGCCAGCGACACCGCAAGCGCCATCGTCGTGATGATCGGAAACGGCGCACCGCCGGCGAGGTAGCCGTAGTAGGCGGTGTCCAACGTCACCCCGAACAGCGTAAACAGCAGCACGAACCCCGCGATCAAGAGCGCGGTCTGCCGCCGATTGCTGCTCTGTCGGGCGGAGAAGTCCACGGCACGACCCAGGACCGAGGACCGCCTTATGAGCGCTGCGCCGGGGGAAAAGGCGCTTTCAGACTGACGGCCACCGCCCGGATGTCCCCTCGGGCCGCTCAGGTGGACAGCGAGAGGTCCACCTTCGGCACTTCGCGGTCCGCCTCATCGGCAGAGAAAAACTCGGCTCGCTGAAACCCAAACTGGTTGGCGATCAGGCTGGACGGAAACACCTCCTGTTGGGTGTTAAACCGCATCACCATGTCGTTGTAAAACTGCCGCGCAAAGCTGAGCTGGTTCTCGGTGGTCGTCAATTCCTCCTGAAATCGCAGGACGTTCTCCTTGGCGCGCAGGGTGGGGTAATTCTCGACCAGGGCGAACAGTTGCCGCAGCGCCCGCGACAGCTCGGCTTCGGCCGCCGCACTCTCACGCAGGTTGGTGGAGGCGACCGCTTGATTGCGCGCCGCTATCACGCGTTCGAGCGTGCCGCGTTCGAATTCCATCGCCCCGCGCACGGCGGACACGAGATTGGGAATCAGATCGTGCCGCCGCCTTAACTGAACATCGATCTGCTTCCAGCCGTTCTGCACTTTGTTGCGCAGACTCACCAGCCGGTTGTACGTCCACACCGCCCAGAGGACGAGCGCGAGGACGATGAGGAGTAACGCGGTGGCCATGGGCGCCTTTTTACACCAAGATGGCCGCCGCAGCCACGCTTTTTTCTCGTGTCCGGCACCTGGCTCCGCCGCCGCGCTCGCTACTCGCTCAGTTTGCTCAAGTGCTGCGCCGTGAACACGTCATCGGCAAAACCGCGCTCGAAGGTCTCGCGCGTGTACCGGCCCGCCGGCGTGCCGCGGTTCTCCTTCTCGTTGATCCCCAGCATGAGCAACGCGGAAGGGGCGGCGAACTGTCCGTCAGCACTGCGCCCCCAAGCCTGCCCGCACAAGTTCGTCCGGTAGAGCTCGCCCGCCTTGGTAAAGCTGATTTTGTAGTACCCGTGGTACAGCTCTCGGTCGATGTAGAGCACGATCTTCCCCGCTTCGTAGTACGGATCCTTCGGCGTGCCCTCCACGATCCACACCGGACGGCGGATGAAGGTGTTCCTGAGCGTCCACCAGCCAGCGCCGGTGGCGCCCGCAGTTTCGTACACAGCGTTGTTGTACGGCAGGTCCATCACCAGGCGGGTCGGCGGCTCCGCCCGCAGTGGATAGGCGTAGGGCGTATCGGTGCCGAGGGGCCCGATGACCTCGCCCATGCGGACCAGCTTCCAGTCGAAGTAGGTCGTCTTGTTGTCGTAGCAATCGGCATCGTCCCCCTGCACTTCAAAACCCGGGATGAGTTCGCCGCGCGTGGAGCTGCGCACGCGGCGCACGCGCCGGATCGTCGGCAGATATGCCCACACGTGGTCCCAGGTGGTCCAGTCGTTGAAACGCCACGTGAGGACGCCGACCCCCTCGAGATCCTTCGGCGCCAACGCGGCGGCCAATTGGCGCGACTCGGTATTGTCCGGCAGGGTGTCCGGAGGCGGGGCGCTCGTGCCGATGTAGAACTTGTGGGAGAGGAGAACCTTCACCGTACGCAGGACCTCGCCCTGCAAGGTCACATCGGCGAGATCGAAGACGTGCTCGCTCCCGTCCGCCTGCATCTTTCGCAGGCGGTAGTTGTGCACGATCTTGGCGCCCGCCTGGGGGTCGGCGGCGTCGATCTTCGGGAAGGGAAGCCCGAAGATCTTCTGGGGAATCTGCCCGGTGGCGGCGTCAGCAAGGCCGCCCGTGGTCGGATCAATCCGATACTTCCCCTCATTGGCGGCGCTCGCCTTCCAGAAGCGCTCGCTGTAGTTGGCGCGGAAACGGACGGCGTCCAACGGGACCACGGTCAGCACGTATTCGCCGCGCCGCACCCGCGCCACCACCGATTCGGGCAGGAGCGCACGGTACCGCTGGACGTTGGCGCGTGTAATCGCGAAGGGTTTCTCGGCCGCTGCGGCCGGCGGGGAATGGGCGAGGCAGAGCGTCGCGGCCACCGCCAGCGCGGCTGCGCAGGAGTGCCAGTGGAGATTCCGTACCGTCATCTTGCCCTGTCCGAATTCTCATGAGTATAGTTTCGGCGCGCATCTGCCAAGTTGAATGGATCGCTTGGCGACCCGCGCAGGCCGCGAGGGAGGTCAGGGGGTCGAATGATGGATACGCGGGATGACGGCCGTGGCGGCGGTTGGTGAGTCCTGGTGGCAGCGTTGGCCCTGGTGGCTCCTGATCGTCAGCACCGCCCTTCACTTCTTTTCGGATAACGAAGCGGACAACGACCTCTGGGTCCACTTGCTGACCGGTCGCCGGATTCTGGCAAGCCATGGCGTGCCGTCTGTGGATGATCTGTCGTACACCGCGGCTGGGGCGGCTTGGACCGATCATGAATGGCTGGCGCAGACTTTCCTGGCGGCCCTGTTCGCCGCGACCGGCAGTCCCGGTCTGCTCGCAGGCAAACTGGCAGTGGGCCTCCTGACCGCATGGCTGGTGTGGCGTCCTCTTGCCCGAAGGGACGTTCCCACATGGATCCGCGGCGCAGTGATGGTCCTCGCCCTCGCTGTTCTGGCGCGCGGCTTTGCGGCCCGACCCCAGATCCTGACGTACCTGTTCGTCGCCTGGCTGTTCGCATGGTTGGACGCAGCGCACGGCGCCGGCGGCCCTCGCTGGCAGGTCGCGCTCGCCGCCCTGGTGTTCGTCCTCTGGGCGAACGCGCACGGCGGCGTCATCGTGGGCCTGGGAGTTCTGGCGCTCTACGCGGTCGCACCGCCGTGGTCCGATGGTCGCTGGCGCTGGGGCCTCCTGCTCGCCGCGGCGATGGCGGCCTGTGTGAATCCGTACGGTCCCTCGCTGTTTCTCTACGTGTGGCGCGAATTGGGCACCGTGCATCCCTTGACCGAGTGGCAACCGGTGGCGTTGGGCGAAGCAGCGCATCGGCCCTTCGTGGTCCTGCTCGGACTGCTCCTGCTCACCGCGCCCTTCGGCCGCATGCTGTGGCGGGAACCGTGGCGCGCCGCCGTCGTCGTTGTCACGGCTGTCATGGCGTTGCGCCACCAGCGGCACACGCCGCTCTTGGCGCTGTGCGCCAGCGCGCCCCTCGCGGAGCAGTTGGCCGGCGCCGTCGCACGGCTGCGGCAGCGTCTTCCAGTGACGCTCTCCACCAAGACCACGATGGCCATCGCCGTCGGACTGGTCGGGCTGGCGATGCTGCAGATGACGCTTCTCGCTCAGCGCTTCGCACGCGATGGGTTTCGGATTGTCTACGAAGGAGCTGATTACCCGGTTGGCGCCGTCCGTTTTCTGCGAGCGGAAGATATCCGTGGAAATCTGGCCTTGCCGCTCGACTGGGGCGGATACGTGCTCTGGCATGCGGCGCCGAACATCAAGGTGTCCCTCGACGGCCGCTTCGCGACGGTCTATCCGGCTTCCGTCATCGAAACCAACTTCGCTTTCTTTCGCGCTGACGGCAATCCCGACGCGGCGCGCCTGCTCGACGAGTACCCGACCACGTTGGTGCTGGCGCCGCGCGGTGCGTCGATTCCGGTGCGGAGGCGAGTCGACTGGCGCGTGCTCTATCGGGACGAGGTGGCGGAGCTGTACGGCACCGCACAACCACGCGCCACCGAGATGGGGCACGCACCAAAGGGCCGGCTATTCTTCCCGTGACCCACCGCCCGGCCCCTGACACCCGGCCCCCGGATGCGCTAGCCTGACCGCAAGGAGGACCGGCCGATGGCCTACGAAAACATCGTCGTCGAACCCGCTGGTCAGATCGTCACCGTCACGATGGACCGCCCCGAACGGCGCAACGCGCTCTCCGAGGCGCACATGGGTGAACTGATCAGCGCCTTTCGCGCCCTCGGCGCCAGTCCCGACGTCCGCGTCGTCATCCTCGCCGGCAACGGTCCCGCGTTTTGCGCCGGTCACGACTTGCGCGAAATGATCGGCCAGGACATCGCCGCCTATCGCCGTATGTTTGACCGTTGCACCGAGCTGATGCGCGTGATCCAGGAAATTCCGCAGCCGGTCATCGCTCGCGTCCACGGCATCGCCACCGCCGCCGGCTGCCAACTGGCGGCCAGTTGCGACCTGGTCGTCGCCAGCACGGATGCTCGCTTCGCCACACCGGGGGTGAAGATCGGGCTTTTTTGCTCCACGCCCATGGTCGCGCTCACCCGCGCCGTCGGACGCAAGCGCGCCTTGGAGATGCTCCTCACGGGCCTCGAGATCGACGCGCACACGGCCGCCGACTGGGGCCTCGTAAATCGCGTCGCCACCCCGGGACAACTCGACGTAGAAACCCGCAAGCTGGCGGAGCAGATCGCCGATGCGAGCCCGCTGACCGTCGCCATCGGCAAGCAGGCATTCTACGCTCAGATCGATCTCGACCAGCCGAAGGCGTACGCGTACACGAAGGAAGTCATGAGCATGAACGCGCTCGCGGCCGATGCGCAGGAGGGAATGCGCGCCTTCGTCGAGAAACGCACGCCCTGCTGGAGGGGGCGGTGAAGCAGGGCCGCCGGACGTCTGTGTCTGCGGGGAGATCGGCGGCGGCGCGCGGGGATGCCGATCGCGAGCGGACACCTACTCGCCGCTTGCCACCGTCGCGGCCAGGACCGGGGCGAGCAGTGAACACCCGACGACAGCCGCGAGAAGGTTGCCGGTCGCAGCGAACATAGACAGGGTCAGCGCTGCCATCGCCGTCAGTGCGAGGCTCACCGCCTGCAATTGTCCGAGCGCGGCCGCGGCGGAACCGGCCACGGCGGCGGCCATCACGAAAGGCAGCGACACGAGGTCGGCGGGGATACCGATCCACCCGAACGCACCTGCGGTACAAGCGCCGCCTAGCAACCCGCCGCCCAGCGCTCGCACGCCAGTACCAGCGCCGCGCAGGATAGCGATCACGACCGCAGCGAGGAAGAGCGTCACGAGGGCGGCGATTTCGAGTGCTCGGACGACTCGCGCGGTGAGGAGCACGACCGCACCGTCGCCACCGATTGGATCCACTTCAGCGTCGGGAACCGGCTGCGCCGCCAGTTGCCTCTCCACCGCTGTCCGCACCCGCGCCAGGTCCGCGGCGTTATCGGTGGACAGGTAGATCCAAATCGCCGAGCGGGTGAATGCGCGATCCACGAAGTGCCGGAAACCGGGCGAGTAGGCGAGCGCCAGATAGCGGCCGATCATCGGCGCATCGTCGGGAATCACCGCGTACTCGGGGCGGTTTTCGTGGAACGCGCGGTTGACGATCTTCACGAGGTCCGCAAGCGAGAGCGCGCGGACGACGGCGGGATCGCGGAGCGCCGCCGCCGTGACTCCCTCAAAGGCTCTCAAGACCTCGGGCGACTTGATGAACCCCGGCTCGCCGCGCACGCGAATGGCCAGCGCACTCGGCGGCGGGAAGTGCCGCGCGATCGCTCGCAGGTCGGCGGCCGCGGCGGCCGGCAGATAGCGCACCCCGTATCCGAACAGCGCAAACGAGGGATGCAGCCACACCAGCCCCGGCAGTGTCAGCAGGACGAGGAATGCCGCCGCGACCCGCCAGGTGGACCGGGACGCCACGTGAGGCGACCAGGAGCTCGAAATCAGAACGCCGAGAGCTCGTGAAAGAATCCCTCGGGGTGGAGCAGTGCTCCACCCCTCAAGAGTCGTGGCCGGGTAAGGCAGTCTCAACCTTGAGGGCGGGAGCACTGCTCCCGCCCTTCGGCCGCTGTTGCGATCTGCGCCTGCATGGATTTTTTCACAAGCCCTGAGTCCCCCCCTTTGGAAAACGGGCGGTGGGGGGGATTTGGCCCAGGGAGGGAAAACAAGCACGCGCGCCGCTCCCGCAGCGACCCAGGCCGCCAGCATGCCAATCGCGCCGGCAGCGCCCAGCGCACGCGCTGGCGGTTCGACAAGAAGCGCCAGCGCCGTGAAACCCAGCGCGAAACCGAGGGCAACTGGAGCGCGCGCTCGCCAGCTCGTCGTACCGGTGGCGGCAAAGGCGGCGGCCGCGAAGATCACCGGCAGTAGCCCATACGCCGACCACGGCAGTACAGCGACATCGAGCGCGAGCAGTGCGGCCGCCGTCCACACCGTTGCCAGCAGCACCGCAAGCGCCCCGGTGAGCGCTGCGCGCATACCACAGGTGACCGCGAGCACCACCAGCCCGGCGAGCAGAAGGGCGGCGGCGGCCACACCCGGCACCGGTGCGTACGCCGGAACGATGGCGCCGAGAACTGGCGCACCAGCGGTGTACACGTCCGTCTGCGCATCGCGATACTTGTCGCGCAGGGCGAGCGCCGCGCGAGCGATCTTCTCGGCGTCCGCTTCCACACGGAAGTCCGCGACGATCATCGCGGCGCGTCCGTCGAGGCTGACGAAGGTACCGTGGTAGTTTGGATCGCCCTCGACCTTCCGCCGCAGCGCGTCCACCGCTTCGGCCGTCTCGGGTACCTGGCCCATCAGATAGATCGGTTCGAGCATCTCTTCCGTCACGCGGAAGTCGCGGACGTTGGGAGAAGCGATGCTCATCACATCGGGGGCAATCACCCCCGGAATGGTGAACACCTCGCGCGTCAGCGCCTGCACGCGCGCCAGGTGCTCGCGCGTCCACACCGTTCCCGCTCGCGCGGCCACGACCCACACCACCGGATTCTGCATGCCGAACTCGGCGGTAATCTCTCGATCAGTGCGGACGATGGGATCGTCGGCCGGAATCAACTGCACGATCTCCCCGGGTTGCGGGAGATGCAGCCAGGCGGCCGCACCCAGCGTCAGCGTCGCGACCGCGACCAGCAGCGCCGCCAGCAAGCGGTGGTTCCGGCCGCGCACCGCGAGCAGCGATTCACTTCCCGCCACGGACGAGGGCATCGCTGGTGAACTGCGCCGGCGAGAGCGGGATGCGGTAGTCGGCGGGATTGTTAGGGTTCCGCCGGGGGAA
>JBBITY010000119.1:0-8927 GCA_037440565.1 Desulfurellales bacterium | reverse complement strand
AACCAGGTCGTAGCGGTCGAACCGCTCGCCCCACTCCGCCAGGGGCTTCGTGGCGAAGATGCCGTCCAGCAAGGCGATCAGCTCCAGGCTGTGCTGGGCCCGCGTCACGACGTCGGCGTAGCGCGGGTCAGCGGTGAGGTCGGGACGTTCGATCGCCTCGCAGAATCGCGGCCAGTAGCGGTCGGCCTGCAGCATGACGAGGTGGAACCACTTGCCGTCCTTCGCTTTGTAGTGGTTCCAGAGCGCGTTGGGTACTGCCCGCCCCGAGGGCGCCGGAGCGATCCCCGTGATCAGGCAGGTCTGGATGTCCGTCGCCATCATCCACAGTCCGGTATGAAAGAGCGACAAGTGAATTTCCTGGCCCTCGCCGGTGCGCTCGCGGTGGAAGAGCGCCGCCGCCACCGCACCCGCGAGCGCGAGGCCGGCGGGGTGATCGCCCATGGCGGGGCGCTGGGAGGGCGGTGGTCCTTCGGGCTCGCCGAGCGAGGCCATGGCGCCCGACCGGGCCCAGAACGCCGCGTAGTCGAACGCGGCGCGGTCCTTTTCGGGCCCGCGCGCGCCGTAGCCGCTCAGGGCAGCGTAGATGAGCCGTGGGTTCTCGGAACGCACGTCCTCGTACGCAAGGCCGGCGCGCTTGAGTGCGCTGGCCCGCATGTTGGTCACGAAGACGTCCGCCCCACGCAGCAGGCGCCGCACGACGGCTTGTCCTTCCGGCACGCGCACGTCCACGGTCACGCTGCGCTTGTTGCGATTGTCGAGCTCGAAGGCGGGGTTCACCGGCAGTTGCAACGCGATGCCGAGCGCCATGAGCCCCCGCACGGGATCCCCGCCGGCCGGGTTCTCCACCTTGATCACGTCCGCCCCCCAGTCGCCGAGCACCGCGGCCGTCGCCGGCCCGGCTACCCAGATGCCCATCTCGATGACTTTGATGCCCGCGAGGGGGCCGGCTGGAGCGCGCTGCGCGTCGTCGTTCATTTGCCCCTCTCTCGCTGCGACGCCGCATACCGCGAGAGGGCAAGGGAAGGCAACCTTGTCACCGCTCACTCGCGCACTGCTCCCTATGGCGCGCGTTGTTGCCCGGGGGCGCGTAGGCTATACAACTTTTCTCCCCTTCCGGCCCATGGAACGAGCCCTGACAGAACCCGTACGAGTGCGGCGCCCGGCAGCGCGGACGCGGGGTCGTGGCCGGGGTCTTCTGCTGCTCGAGAACATCGGCGCGCTGATCGGGCAGTCCGAGGATATCTCGGCGACGTTGGCGCGCATCGTGAGCCTCGTGGCGGACCACCTCGACATGGAGGTTTGCTCGCTGTACCGGTTCGAAAGCGAGACCAGTCGGCTCACCCTGCTCGCCACCAAGGGCTTGGACCCCGCCTCCGTCGGCACGGTAAGCATGGGCGTGGACGAAGGCCTCACCGGTTTCGTGATCCAGAAGGGCGAGCCGGTGATGGCGATCGATGCGCTGGCGCACCCGCGGTACAAGTACTTCCCGGAAACCGGCGAGGAGCGCTACCACTCGTTTCTCGGCGTGCCGATCGTGGACAACCGGGCCGCCGTCGGCGTCATGGTCGTCCAGACGTCGCGCCGGCGGCGTTTCACACGCGACGAGGTTCGCCTGCTCAAGGCCGTGGCGGTGCCCATCGGGGGGCTATTGACCCAGTTGCGGCTCCTGCAGAGCCTGGAGAGTAAGGAGGAGGAGCGGCGCGGGTATCAGGAACGGCTCCTGGAGGCCGTCAAACGGCTGCAGGCATATGAACGCCAGCAGGGATCGGCCCGCCGGCCGGCCCAGGTGACCGCCGTCCGCCTCACCGGCTGGCCCGCCTCGCCGGGTTTCGGCATCGGGCGCGCCCACCTGCTCACGCCGGCCGTGAGCTTCGCCAGCGTGCCGCGGCGCCGGCCGCGCACGCCGCGGAGGGAGGCGCTGCGGTTCGAAGCGGCCGTCAAGCGCTCTGTCGAAGAGCTGCAGCGGCTCAAGCGACGCGTCCAGACCTCTTTCCCGGAGATCGACGCTGGGGTGTTCGAGGCCCAGCAGTTGATGTTGCTGGACGACGACTTCCTCGGCCGTGTCAAGGCGCGGATCGGGGCCGGCGTCACCGCCGAGGTCGCGCTGGAGAGCGTCATCACGCAGATGGTCGAGCAATTCAACGCGCTGCACGATCCGTACTTGCAGGAGCGCGCCTTCGATATAAAGGACATCGGCCAGCGGGTGCTGCGCAACCTGCTCGGCGTCGCGGAGCGGGATCGCTCGTTTGCCACGGCCGTGGTGCTGGTGGCCCCAGAGCTGTCGCTGTCTGACATCCTGTTGATCGATCACGATCAACTGAAGGGGATTGTCATGGCCTCGGGCGGCGTGACGTCGCACGCGTCGATTCTGGCCAAGTCGCTGGAAATCCCCGCCGTGGTGGGTGTCGAGCGCCTCGACGAGATTCGCGAAGGCGAACACCTGATCATCGACGGCAACGCCGGCACGGTCTACGTCAATCCGAGCCCGGAGGTGCTGCGCGAGTACGACCGCCTGCGTGACGAGTACCGGGCGTTCAGCCGCGAGCTGGACAGCCTGCGCGCGTTGCCGGCCGTGACGCGGGACGGCTGCCGCGTCCTGCTCGGCGCCAACATCGGGCTGCTCGGCGACCTGGCGGTGGCGCATCGCCACGGGGCCGACCAGGTCGGCCTCTACCGCACCGAGATCGCGTTCTTGAGCCACCGCGACTTTCTGACGGAAGGCGAGCAGGTGCAACTCTACGAGCGGGTCGTGCAGGAGGCGCGCGGGCTGCCGCTGACCATCCGCACGCTCGACCTCGGCGCGGACAAGTACCCCCCGTATCTGCACCAGCCGCAGGAGGCGAACCCCTTCCTCGGCTGGCGGTCAATTCGCATCTCGCTCGAGATGACGAACGTGTTCAAAGACCAGTTGCGGGCCATCATGCGCGCCAGCGCGCTCGGCCCGGTGCGCATCATGTTTCCGATGATTTCCAGTCTGGAGGAGCTGCGGCGCTGCAAGGATTTGATCGCCGAGGCACGCGAGGAGCTGCGCCGCGACGGATACGCCTTCGACCCAGCGATGCCGATCGGCATGATGGTCGAGGTCCCGTCCGCCGTCCAGTTAGTGGACCAATTCGCGCCGGAGGTCGACTTCTTCAGCATCGGCACCAACGACCTCATCCAGTACCTGCTGGCGGTCGACCGCAACAACCGCAAGGTCGCGTCGCTGTACGAGCCGCTCCATCCGGCGGTGCTGCGCGCCGTGGCGGCGACCGTCCGGTGCGCGGCGCAGATGGGGAAGCCCGTCTCGCTGTGCGGGGAGATGGCCGCCGATCCGGTGTGCACGCTGATCTTGATCGGCATGGGCCTGCGCGACCTGAGCATGAGCCCGTTCTTCATACCGGTCATCAAGCGCCTCATCCGCGCCGCCGATCTCGCAACCGCCGAGCGGCTGGCCGACGACGTGCAGCGCCTCACCACGGTGAAGGAGGTCAAAGGGCGCGTGTTCGAGCAGATGCGGGCGCTGGGAGTGATCGACCTCATGGAAACCTACCACTGATCGCAGCGCGGAACGGGCTGGCTGGACAGGAGGATCCTCTTCGCATAGTAGTGCGCGCGATGCTTGTCCTTTCGCAATCGAGACCGGAGAAGGACGCGCCAGTGTCGGCGCGGCGGCACACAGCGACGCGGTTGGCGCTCGCCGTGCTGGTCAGCGTCGGCGCCGCGGCCGCTCCGCTCAGCGCGGCCCCGCGGCCGCCCGACCTCAACCAGCGGCTCGCCGCTCTCGAAGCCGCCCAGCAGGCCACCGCCGCCGAAGTCGCGCGCGCCGCCGAGAGCTTACGCCAAGTTGAACAGCGCCTGCACGAGATGCAGAATCTGGTCGGGGAAGCGGCGGCGGGGCGCGAGGCCGATCGGGAGGAACTGCGGGAGATGCGTGAAGACATCCTCGGATTGTACGTGGACGAGAGTAAGACAGTGGAGGCGGTCGGTCAGGTCGGCGACCAGGTGGAGGGCTTGGGCGCGAGCCTCGAGCGCTTCCGCCTCGCCGCCGGCATCCTGGTGGCCGTGCTGGTGGTGATTCAGACGATCGGCATTGCGCTGGGGTCCCGCGCCCGTGGGTGAAACCGTGCTGCGGGGCCGTTGCGCAAGGAGGAAGACGATGATGGGACCGCGATGGGCGGCGGTCGCGTGCCTTCTCCTCGTCGGCGCCAGTGGCGTCCGCGCCGACGAGATTACGCCCGAAGAAACTGTGAAGCGTTACCTGATGGCCTTCAAGGCGGGCGACTTTCGCGCCGCCTATCCCTACGTGTCGCGGGCCATGGCGCAGAACAAGGGACTCGAAGACTGGGCCAAAGAGCAGCAGTGGATCATGCAGATGGCCGAAGCCAAGATCTTCGACTTCCACGTCTACCCCGGCAAGATCGAGGGCGACCGCGCTTACGTTCCCAACGTGCTGAACTCTCAGGATAAATTCCTCAACCAGCTCGGCGTCGTGGAACACGAGTTGTACACGCTGATCCGCGAAGACGGCCGGTGGAAAATCAATCAGCAGCAGATTGTCGAACGCAGCGACCTGGCGAAGTGGTTTCCACCAGAGGCGCTGGGGAAATAGCCCGCTTTCCTTGACACCTCGCAACCGGCCCCGGTAGGAGCTGCCGGTACCGGGAGTGGCCGGGGGGGACGCCCCGTCGAAGCGAACGAGAAGAGAGGAATCCATGCCACAGACGCAGCCGTCCGGATGGTGGCTGGCCGTGATGCTGGCGATTATCGTCGGATGTCACCGAGAAGCGCCGGAGGATCTGCCGCTGTTCGAGCGCAAGATCAGCATCGCCGACAAATTCTATGACGTGCGTGCGCTGGACGCCTCGCGCGCCGTCGTTGTGGGCTACGGGGGCAAGATCCTGATGACCGAGGACGGCGGGCGCTCGTGGCGGGTGCTGCCGAGCGGCACCGACCGGGCGCTCTACAGCGTCGAGTTCATTGACGCCAACACCGGCTGGATCTCCGGACAGGACGGCGTCATCCTCCACACCAGCGATGGGGGAAAAACGTGGACCCGGCAAGTCAGCGGCACCACGTTGTACCTGTTCGGGATCGATTTCATCGATCACCAGCGGGGGTGGGCCGTCGGCGATCGCTCCACATACCTGTACACGGCGGACGGCGGCCGCTCCTGGCGGTTGGCCAAGGTGGGCGGCCCCGAGCGCCTGACCGCCGACGAAGCCCTGCTCGCCCAGGAGCCCGTCCTCTACGACGTGCAGTTCCTCGACGCTGACACGGGCTGGATCGTCGGCGAGTTCGGCAACATCTACCACACGACCGATGGCGGCAAGAGCTGGACGAACCAGCAGGACACGTTGCTCGGCGACGGAATCTTCGACACCTTGGACCTTCCGACCTTCTTCGGCGTCCAGTTCATCGACCGCCTGAATGGAGTCGCGGCCGGCCTCGAGGGCCGGATAGCCCGCACGCGCGACGGCGGGGAGAACTGGAAGTTCGAGAAGTTCGAGCTGCGGGAACCGATCATCGACCCGCTGTTCCAGGCCTTTCAGTTTCCCGACACGACCGGCTGGGCCGTCGGGGCGGCGGGCGAGGTGGCGCGGCAAGCCGTGGTGGCGGCCCCCTGGCAGCGCGCCTCACTCGGCATGGAGATTCTCACCTGGCTGCGCGGCGTGCACTTTCTCGACAAAGACAACGGCTGGATCGTCGGCGGCTACGGGCTGATCTTGCACACCACCGACGGGGGCAAGACCTGGCTGCCCTCCGTCGGGTAGACAGCACAACGGGGCCGCGAGGGTAAGAAGGAAGGACGCATGGATCCGCTCAAGCGCCTCGGCGAGCTGCTCATCGCGTATCGCCTGCCGGTGGTCGTGATCATCGGGGTGGTCACGCTCTTCTTCGGCTACCACATGCTGCAACTGCGGCTCGTCACCAGCTTCGGCGAGCTGCTGCCGCAGAGCCATCCGTACATCAAGATTCACAACCGGTTTTCCGGCACCTTCGGCGGCGCGAACAACGTCATGATCATGCTCGAGGTGAAGGAAGGCAGCATCTTCACCCGGGAGACGCTGAACAAGATCTGGCGCATGACCGAGGGACTGGACAAGGTGTACGGCGTCAACCACAACCAGATCGATTCCATCGCCCACCGCACGGTGCGCTATCTCAAGGTGGCCGCCGGCGGCACCATGCGCGCACAGCCGGTCATGCTCGAGCCGCTGAAGACAGAGGAAGAGGCCGCGACCATTCGGCGCATCGTGCACAACGCCGAGAACATCTACGGCCTGCTGGTCTCTCTCGACGACAAGGCTGCCCTGATCCGCGCCAACTTCATCGAGGGCCGCCTCGACTACCGGCGCATTTTCCAGGAGATCAACGCCAACGTCGTCGATCCGTTTCGCGACGACAACACCGAGGTCTACGTCGCTGGCGAACCGCGCCTGTACGGTTGGGTGTACGACTACTCCAGCGAGATCAAGTACATCTTCATGGCCACGACCGTGCTGCTGTGGGTGCTGCTCTACCTGTACTTCCACGATTGGCGCGGGGCATTGCGGCCGACGATTTCCGGCGTCTTCGCCGCCGTTTGGGGGCTGGGCTTCATCAACCTCATCGGCATGGCACTCGACCCCCTGGCGCTGGTGATTCCGTTCTTCATCACCGCGCGCGCGGTCAGCCACTCAGTGCAGATGCACGACCGCTATTACGAAACGTACGGCCGCACGGGCAACAAGCACGAAGCGATCGTCGATGCGTTCGCGGAGCTGTTCGTCCCGACCTTGTCGGGCATCCTCACCGACGCCTTTGGCGTGCTGGTGGTGCTGCTCGTGCCCATCATCATGCTGCAGAAGCTCGCGATCAGCGCCTCGTTCTGGATCATGACCATTATCGTCAGCGAGCTGCTGCTGAACCCGATCGTGTACCACTACCTCGAACCGCCCAAGGTACATGTCATCAAGGCGCGCGAGGCCGGCGTCTTCAAGCGCGTCATCGACGCCGCCGTGGCCGCGTTGCTGTCGCGGACCGGGCGCATCGCCACCTTCGCCGTCGCCGTGTTGGCGGTCGTCGGCTCCGCCTACTTCTGGCAGTCGCTGGTGATCGGCGACCCGACGTCCGCCTCGCCGATCCTGCACCCCGACGCGCCGTACAACGTTTCGCACAAGCGCATCCAGGAGAAGTTCGGCGGGGTCGAGCCGCTCATCGTCGTCGCCGAGGGCTACGATCGCGACGCGATGAAGGAGCCGCGCATGCTGCGCCGCATGGAGGAGTTCCAGCGCGCGCTCGAGCGCGACCCGAGCGTCGGGTACAGCTTCTCGCTCGCCGACATCATCCGCGCGGTCAACATGGTCTTCCACGAGCTGGAGCCCAAATGGGGCGTCATTCCCAATAGCTGGGTCGACGTCGGCGGCCTGTTCTTCATCTACTTCTCCGGCTCGCCGCCGACGGAAACGGCGAAGTACGTCGATGCGAGCTACACCACGGCGCACGTGACCTTCTTCTGCAAGGACCACAAGGGCGAGAACATCCGCCGGATCATTCACCGCACGAAGCAATTCATCTTCGGCGCGCAACTGCAGGACCTCGGCCTGACAGTGGCCGAGAAGGGCGGCCAGGTCGCGATCACCGCGGTCGCGGCGACGCCCAACTGGGAACGGGCCGGTCCGTCGTGGCTGGAAAGCGCGCGGGACACGGGCGAAAGGCCGTTCAAGGTGGGCGACGTCATCACCCGGCTGGGCAAGTTCCCGATTACCGACTTGGAGAGTTTGCAGGCGGCATTGAGCAAGGAAACGGCCAACAAGACCGTTGTCACCTTCGGCGTGCTGCGCAACGGCCAGGCGGTGGAAGAAACCGTCGCCGTCCCGTGGAAGGCGGCGTTCAAGCTAGCCGGCGGTCTGATCGGTGTGCTGGCCGCCGCCAACGAGGAGCTGCTGCGCAACGACCTGCTGATGAACCTGCTGGGATTCGGCACCATCTACTTCGTGCTCATCTTCACCTACCGCTCCTTCGCCGCCGGCATTTACATGATCTTCCCGCTCTTGGTCGCCAACGGCGTGGTCAACGCCTACATGGGCGCGCGCAACATCGGCATCAACATCAACACCCTGCCGATCGTGACCGTCGGCGTCGGTTTCGGCATCGATTACGCCCTGTACATCGTCAGCCGGACCATCGAGGAGTACAGGCACCTGGGCGACTGGGAGCCCGCCGTGCATCGCGCGCTGACGACGTCCGGCAAGGCCGTGACCTTCACCGCCGGCAGTATGATCGCGGGCACCCTGTTCTGGACGTTCTCGCGCATCCGCTTCGATTCGGAGATGGGGTTGCTGCTCGCCCTGTGGATGGCGATCAGCTTCATCGGCTCCATGACCTTGCTGCCGGTCTCCATGCTGACCTTCAGGCCGCGGTTCATCGTCCTCGAGGCTCAGCGGATCAGCCGCTTGGAAGCCGCGCGCGCGCGGCAGTTGGAGCGGTGGCGGAAACGGGCGTAGAACGCGCAAACATCCGGCCTGCCGTCCGGATCCCTCTCCCGGCGAGCGCCAGAGAGACCCCGCGGGGTGCGGCGTGATCGCGGTCGAGCATCTGAGCAAGGAGTTCGGCCGCATCCGTGCGGTGGATGAGGTCTCCTTCCACGTCGAGCGCGGGCAGGTGGTTGGGCTGCTCGGTCCGAACGGCTCGGGCAAGACCACGATCATGCGCGTGCTGACCGGTTTCTTCCCCCCGACGTCGGGACGCGCGTCGGTCGCGGGGTTGGACGTCAGCCGCGACGCGCTCGCGGCGCGCCAGCGGGTCGGCTACTTGCCCGAGAATGCGGTCCTGTACCCGGAGATGCGGGTCGGGCAGTTTCTCGAGTTCTGCGCCGATGTCCGCCGCTTGCGCGGCGCGCGGCGGCGCGCGCGCCTCGAGGCGGCGCTCGCCGCGTGCGGGCTCGACGCCGTGCGCGGGCGGCT
>JBBITY010000118.1:0-8979 GCA_037440565.1 Desulfurellales bacterium | reverse complement strand
CGGCGGTTTTGAGCGCGACACCGCCCATCCCCGTGCCGCCCGCGGCTTAGGATGTTGGCCGGCCAACGAGGCAGCGACCCATGAGCCCGCGCAGCGTTCAAGGGAAAAGGGAGCGCGAGGGAAACAACCGCTAGGTTTTTCCCTAGCTGGGTGCAGGGCGCAGCCCGCCTGCCATGGAGGTTTGCGGATCGGCTCGTCATGAGACGCCCCTTTTGAGTTGCGCGCCAACCGGCGATCTGGTCAGCGCAGGTCGTCGATGATTTTGCGCACGCATTTCTCGTCCTCGCGGACCTCGGGCGGCAGATCGAGATGCAGGACCGTGGCCAGGCCGCCCCAGCGCTCCTTCAACTTCGCGCCCAGTTCATCGTAAACGGCCACGGTGGCGAAGTCGTCGAGCATCCGGTCGCTCACCAGATCGATCATCTCGCGCCACTTTGCTTCCATGGAAAGCTTGAAGAGTTGCTGGCCCACGTCGAGATAGCCGTGCAGCTCGACCGGGGCGTGATACGAGCGGGTCGAGGCATAGAAGCCGAGGCGCTGCTTCAAGAACACCACCTTGCGCTCGACCTCCGCCTTGGTCCGGCCGGTCGCGATCATGGGCGACACGAGGACCTCGATGTCCGAGCGTTTGCGTCCGGTCTTGCGCGCCCCGGCCTCGATCTCCGGAAACATCATCTGCCGCATGAACCGGGCCGTGCAGATCGGATGCGGAAAGATGCCCTCGCACAGCTCGCCGGCGATCCGGCACATGTACTTGTTCACCGCGGCGACGTAGATCGGCACGCGCGGATGGTCGATCGGCCCCGGGTTGAAGAACTCCGGCATCAGGGTGAACTGGTAGTGCTTGCCCTGGAAGAAGGTCGGCTCGCCGGCGTTCTGGAAAGTGCGGAACATCGCCCGCATGCAGAGGAGGTACTCGCGTAAGCGCGGGCCGGGTGCAGTGGTCCACGGCGCCGCGTACCGGCGCTCGTTCTGGCCCTTGACCTGCGTGCCCAACCCGAGCTCGAAGCGGCCGTTCGAGAACCGCTTCAGATCCCACGCGATCTGGGCCATCACCAGCGGACTGCGCGGGAAGGCGACGGCCACGCCGGTGCGCAAGCCGATGCGCTTCGTGTTCGCGGCCGCGATCAGCAGCGGAAAGAACGGATCGTGTCCGCCGGCCTCGGGCACGAGCACGCCGTCGAATCCCACCGCCTCGGCCTGGCGCGCCGCCGCGGCAATGCCGTCGATCCCCGGCCACACCGGCTTCTCGTGGAAAGGATGGGCCATCAGGCTGGTTTCGACTCGCATCGCGCACGCCTTCCGCGCCGCCGGCGCACCACTTCACCCCAATCCGAAGAAAATGCTCACCGCAGAGGCGCCGAGAACGCAGAGACAGCAGCGCCAGAGAGTGCTCTCCAGGGAGAAGTACCAAAGGCCACTCTGATGAGGTTTGAATCCAGCGAAGCTATCCAAGAAAACCCCTGTCTTCTCCGCGACTCCGCGTCTCTGCGGTAAAATGTTTCTTCGGTTCAAGGCTCACAACTGTTGAATGCCCTGCACAATGCGCCGGACGTGCTCTTCCTCCGCCATGACCCGCGCCGGCAGGTCGAGCATAACGGTGGAAAACAAGCCCGCGCAGCGTTCTTTCACGCGCGGCACCACTTCCTCGTACGTGCCGATGACGGCCCATTCCTCCAGCATGTCGTCCGCGATCAGGTTCGCCATCTCCCGCCACTTGCCCTCCAGCGAGAGCTGGTGGAGCTGGAGGCCGATCTCCTCCCAACCGTGGTGGGCCAGCACGGAGTGATAGGTGCGCGTGGACGCGTAGAACGAAATGCGCTGCTTGAGCGCCTGCTTCGCGGCCTCGACCTCCTCGCGATTCTTGCCGATGGCCAGGAACGGAGCGCCGACGTGATCGATATCCGACAGCCGGCGGCCGGCCTTTCGCGCTCCGGCCTCGATCTGCGGGACGATGACCTCCCGGGCGTACTTGAACGTCGCCAGGGGATGCAGCCGCAGGCCCTCGCAGATCTCGCCGGCGAGGCGGGCCATGTACGTGTTGATGACCGCGATGTAGATGGGCGGGTGCGGGTACTCGATCGGTCCCGGATTGAAGAACGGCGACATGAGCGTGAACTGGTAGTGCTGCCCCTTGAAGAACTTGGGCTGCGCGCTGTCGGCAAAGGTCTCGAACATCGCCTTCATGGAGAGCACGTACTCGCCCCGGCGCTCCCACCCAGGGCGCGCAGTAGCGGCGCTCGTTGTGGCCCTTCACCTGGGTGCCGAGGCCGACCTGGAACCGCCCCCCCGACATCTGCTGGAGGTCCCAAGCGATCTGGGCCGTTACCATGGGACTGCGCGGGAAGGCGATAGCCACGTTCGTACTCAGCGTCAGCCGCTTGGTGTGCTCTGCCGCTACCACGAGCGGCAGGAAGGGGTCGTGGCCGGCCTCCGGCATGGTCAGCGCGTCGAAGCCCAGCTCCTCGACTTTGCGCGCCACGGCCACGAATTCGCCAATGCTGATTCTCGATTGCCCTTGGCCGGCGTACTGGCCGACCTCGATGCTCCACAGGCCCGTTTCAACTCGCACGGCAGCCCTCCGTTTTCAGTGACAGAATCCCTCGGGGTGGGCAATGCTCCACCCCTCAAGGGTGGTTGGCCTTTGTAGGGGCGGGAGCGCTGCTCCCGCCCTTCTGCCGGGTTTTCGCGGGGATTGTTTCACAACTCAACGCCCCTTGAATACCGGCTTGCGCTTTTCCAGGAACGCCCGCGTCCCCTCGCGCGCATCCTCGGTGGCAGCGGACATCGTCGAGGCGACCGCTTCGTAGTCGAGCATCTCGTCGAGCGTCGAGCTGAGTGCCTTGTGAATGAAACGCCGGGCGAGGTCGACGGCCACGCTGGGTCCCTTGGCCAGCTCCTTCGCGTAGCGCAGCGCGGCCGGCAGCGCTTCGCCCTCAGCAACGAGTTCATCGATGAGCCCGGCCTTGAAGGCTTCCTCCGCATCCAAGATTTTCCCCGTCTCGACCATCATCAGCGCCGTGGAAAGGCTCGTGATCCTCGGCAGAAAGTACGTCAGCCCACAGTCCGGGCTGAAGCCGAGCCGAACCATGGCCGCGCACATACGCGCCGTCTTGTCGGCGATCCGCCGGTCACAAGCGAGCGCGTAGGCAAGGCCCGCGCCCACGGCTGGCCCGGTGATCGCCGCGATGACCGGCTTTTCCACCTCGACGATCATGCGCGTGAACTCGGCGAACGGCCCCGCGGGGGTCTTGCGCTGATAGCGGGGCAGCACCCGGCTCGGATCGGACAGTCCCGGCAGCGGCCGGTCGCCGGAACCGCTTAGCCACTCGGCATCGCCCCCGGCACAGAAGCCGCGGCCGGCACCGGTCAGGACGATGGTCCGCACCTCGTCGTTGAAGCGGAGCTGCCGGAACAGCTCGACGAGGCGGGTGGTCATGTCCCACGTCACCGCGTTGAGCCGGTCGGGACGATTCAGCGTGACGACGCCGACGCCTTCATCGATGTGAAAGAGGACCTGTTCCGTTTCTCCCATGGCGGTGTGCCTCCTAACTCCGATCAGAAAATTCGACCCACAGAGGCCTATCGCGGGCTGCGCCCGCAACCCAACGAGTCGTTGAAAGATGAAAAGGCGTCACTCTCTCGGTAAAAGAGGTCCCGAACTGTCGACCAAACAGCAGGATCTCTTGCCAAAGGGAGGACGCCGTGAACACGTTCGTAGCACGTCACCGTGAAAAGATCATCGGCGTAC
Source organism: Desulfurellales bacterium (assembly GCA_037440565.1). Classification (GTDB taxonomy): domain Bacteria; phylum Desulfobacterota; class Binatia; order HRBIN30; family CADEER01; genus JBBITY01. The sequence continues at coordinate 5,228 of JBBITY010000118.1, read as the reverse complement.
TGTCGGGCCTCGACCGCATCCTGTTTCGCGGCACGTTGCGCCATCTGGCCTATACCGCGGGGTTGATGAGCTTTCTGAATTACCGCCGCATCCGGTTGAAGGACCTCGGCCCGTGGGCCGAGAGTATCAGCGAACGCATCCGGGCGGAGTCGGCCCAGATCGCTCACGCCGCGGGCCGCCCGCTGCACTACGTGGCCTCGAGCCAAGTCCGCAAGGAGGACCTGGTGCGGGCGATCCTGCGCCGGCAGCCGGTGGAGTCGGGCCTCATCTGCGTGCTCTCGTGCGTGGAGCCGTGCATCAGTTACGCGGTGCACCGCTCGCGGGAGCGCCACCGCCTCGAACTGCAGCGGACCTTGCGGAAGTGCCTGCATCTCTACCACTACTTCCTCGACCCCCAGTTCGGGTTGATGCACGTGCGCCTGCAGAGCTGGGTGCCGTTCACGGTGCAGGTGTGCCGCAACGGGCGCGAGTGGCTCGCCCGCAGCCTGGCCCGGGCAGGCATCGCCTATCAGCAACGGGAGAACAGCTTTGTGGCGCTCGGCGATTTCGCGCGGGCCCAAGCGCTCCTGGAGGCGCAGCTGCGTACGGCCTGGGTCCCGACCCTCGACGCCCTGCGCCGCCGCGTCTGGCCCAGCTACGATACGTTGTTCGCCGATGTGCGCTCCTACTGGTCGGTCCATCAAGTAGAGTGGGCCACCGATGTGCTCTTCGACAGCCCAGCCGCCCTGGCCGCGCTCTATCCGCATCTCACCCGCCACGCCATCACCCAGTTCTCCAGCGCCGATGTCATGCGGTTTCTCGGCCGCAAGCTGACCGGGCACTTCCAGGGCGAGTTGGTCAGCGACTACAAACACCGTGCCGAGGGCGTGCGGGTCAAACACCGGCTCAACGGGAACTCGCTGAAAATCTACGACAAGCACCGACGCATCCTGCGGGTGGAAACCACCGTGCACAAAGTCCGCGACCTGAAAACCTACCGGCGGCCAGAGGGACGCCCGCGCGCGCCGCTGGCGTGGCGCCCGGTCAGCAGTGGGGTGGCCAATCTGCATCGCTTGGCCGAGATCAGTCAGGCCGCCAACGAGCGCTATCTCGCCGCCCTGGCCCACCTCGAGACCCGCACGCCGGTGCGTGAACTCGTCGACGCCGTTTGTCGCCCCACCACCCGCAACGGCCGCCGCGTGCGCGCGCTGCGCCCGTGGAGCGAACTGGACACCGCGTTGCTGACCGCGATCAACCGCGGTGAATTCACCCTCACCGGATTTCGCAACCGCGACCTCCGCCCGCTCCTGTTCCCCACGCCCACCCACGGCAGCGCGCAGCGCCGCCGGGACGCCGGCCGTATCACGCGACTGCTCGGGCTCCTGCGCGCCCACAAGATCATCAAGAAAATCCCCAAGACACATCGCTATCAGCTCACCGAGCGTGGCCGCCTCATCGTCAGCGCCGTGCTCGCGGCGCGTAACGCCGAACTCTCGGCGCTTCTGAAACTCGCAGCGTGAAAATCTTTGCGCCACGACAAGAATTTGAACGTTTGTAGTACAGAGATCACCGAGGAAACTGCTTTTCTCTGGGCTCTCGGTGCCTCTGTGGTGAAGGTTTCTTCAGATGACTCCCCTATCGCTTCAGGACAACCGCGGTCGCGTTCGATCCGAGGCCGAGGGTTTGGGCCAGGCCGACCTTGGCGCCGGGAACCTGCCTGCCGCCCGATTGACCGCGGAGCTGCCAGGTGAGCTCGCACACCTGGAAGACGCCCATTGCCGTCGTCGCCTCGCCGAAGCAGAGAAAGCCGCCGCTCGGATTGATCGGCAGCTTGCCGGTGGGCGCGGTGTCGCCGCGCTCGACCAACTTCTCCGCCTCTCCCGGCTCGCAGAACCCCCATTCCTCGGGGAAGGCGAGCTCGTAGTACACGGTGTTGTCCTGCAATTCGATCAGACTCACGTCGCGCGGGCCGATCCCCGCTTGATCGAACGCCTTCATGACAGCGGTGGTGGCTTCACTGTGCTCGGTGCGACCCGGCGGGACAACGGTGGCGAGGCCGCGCGGGATGCCGTCGTTGAACTTCGCCGTCGCCACCGTGCTGGAGGCCACCCAGACGGGATGTGTGGTGTGTTTGCGCGCGAAGTCGGCGGAGCACAGCACCGCGGCCGCGGCGCCATCGCTGACCGGACAGATCTCGTAGAGCCGCAGCGGCCAGCTCACGACCCGCGACTTGAGCACGTCCTCGACCGTGACGAGCTGCCTGAACCGCGCGTTGGGATTGTGCTGCGCCGCCTGATGGGCCTTCACCGCGATCTTGGCGAGCTGCTCCTCGGTCGTCCCGTGTTCCGCCATGCGCCGTAAACACAGCATGCCCCAGAACGCCGGCCCCGGCATGCCGACGCAGACCTGGCGCAGGTATTCCGGATCGGTTTCCTCCTGGACACCCGACATCTGAATGAAGCCCTTCGGCATCTTCTCGCCGCCCACCACCAGGACGACGTCGTACAAGCCACCGGCCACCAGGCTGTAGCCGACGTTGAAGGCATTGCCGCCGGCGGCGCACCCCGCCGACAGGTTGTAGACCGGCACGCCGGTCGGTCCCATGTCCTCGACGACGTCGTTGCCGTTCAGACCCCAGCCCTTGCCGCCCGAAAAGCGCGAGCTAGCCGCCGAGATCGCTTGGATCTGACGCCACTGAATACCCGCATCCTTGAGCGCCGCCTCGATCGCCTGCCGGCACAGTTGGGTGACCGATTTCTCTTCGAATTTTCCCCAAGGGTGCATTCCCACCCCAAGAACCGCTACGTCCCTCATGTGCGTCTTCTCCGTGTTCGGCGCTGAAAATTCCTCAGGACCCTCACCCTCTCCCGCAGGTCTCCCTATTCCACCGGCTTGAACTTCCAGCTCGTGACCTCGTTTCCGTCTTTGTCGCCGCACAGGCGGTCGACGATCAGCTCGACCTCCATCCCGACCTTGACCTTTTCGAGATCGTCGATGGCGATGCGGCCGAGCACGCGCAACCCCTCGGGCAGGTCCACCACGCCAATGGCGAACGGCTGGAACGGCTCGTCGTACTTCACTGGCGCCGGCGGCGGGTAGTACTGGACGGCGAAGCTCCACAGCTTGCCGCGCGGGCCGAAGGCGGCGTCCTCGATCCGCGGGCCCGTGCACTCGGGGTTGTGGCACACGGGCGATTTGGGAAAATACGCAGCGCATTTGGAGCCCAGCAGCCGTGGCCCCTGCGCCGTCTCGGCAAACAGGCCCTGGATTACGGGAACACGATTCATCGTCATTTCACTCTGCTTCTCCCAAAAGCGATCGGAACCCTCCCCTCAATCCCTTCGACGGGCTCAGGGCGGGGCCGTCACCCGCGGGTGACGCGGGAGAGGGCGTTTCTCCACAACAACACTGGATCTTCACTCGTCTTCGGGTGGCCCGCTCGGTCATCGTGCCTTCGCGGCGCGGATCAGCTCAGGAAGAACTTCCAGGCAGTCGCCAACGATGCCGTACCGCGCATAGCGGAACACAGCCGCATCCGCGTCGCGATTGATCGCGACGATCGTCTTCGCCGCCGAGCAGCCGACCATGTGCTGGCTGGCGCCCGAGATGCCAGCGGCGATGTACAGCGCCGGGTGGGTGATCTTGCCGGTGAGCCCCACCTGGCGCGATGAGTCCGCCCAGCCGTTTTCCACAACCGGGCGCGATGCAGCGGCCATCCCTCCGAGCGCCTCGGCGAGATCCTCGATCAAGCGGTAGTTCTCCTTCTGCCCGAGCCCCATCCCACCGGCAACGATGATCTGCGCCTCCTCCAGACGCGGGCCCTCGAAGTGCGCCTTTTGAATGACGCGCACTCGTTCTGCGGCTCCGCCGAGGTCGACCGAGACCTGTCGCACGGCCGGCACCGACGCGCCTCCTTCCGGCGTTTCCGCGAGCAGCATGTCCGCCAGGACGCCGACCACGCAGGACTCGGCACCCGTCAGCTCGTAGACCACGCGCGTGTCTCCGCCGTATGCCGAAGCGGTCACCTTGACCGCACCGCCCTCGAGCTCCAGCGTGAGCGCGTTCATCACCACCCCGGCGCCGGTCCGTGCCGCCAGGCGCGGCGCCACAAGCCGAGCATCGAATGTCTGCGGGATGAGCACCAGCTTCGGCGCTTGCTGCTTGCTGTACTGGGCCAAGGCTTCTACACAGACGTCGGGCTGGAATTCGGCGAGCTTCGAGTCCTCGATCCGGTCCAGGTGGGCGACTCCGTACCTTCCGGCGATCTCGAGCGCCTGATCCGGCGCCGGACCGGCAACCAACCAGTTCAGCTCGAGGCCCGCAGAGGCGGCGAGCTTGTGAGCCAGGGTCAACGTCTCTTCCACGCCCGCAGGCACGCCCGCACGGCCTCGTTCCCATGTGCATACAACAACCGAGTTCGACACCTTCCCTCCGAATTCCCCGAGACGTTCCCTTGGATCGTACTCACTCGATGGTCCGATCCGCGCGCAGGCGGCTGACCAGCTCCTGTGCCGCCGCCGCCGGCGAGCTGCCCTGGATGAACTCGCAGCGACCGATGATGGGTTCCACGAACTGGCGGGTCATCGTCACTCTGGCCCGCGCACCGCCCTCGCCCAGATCGAGGTCGGCTGGCGCAACTTGCTGCGGTTTGACCTTGCGCGCTTTCATCGTCCGCATCCCGGTCGGATACCGCGGGTCGCCGAACTCGTTGCTGATCGTGATCACCGCCGGGCAAGCCACCTCCACGATCTCGTCGCCGTCAGGCGTCACCCGCGTGACCCGCACGGTCGTCGCGCTCACCATCTCCACCGCCCGCGCGATGGTCACGATCGGCAGCCCCAGCATCTCGCCCAGCAACGCCGGCACGACCCCCTGGTCGCCGTCGGAGGCCTGGCGCCCGCACAGCACCAGATCCGCCCCGCCGAGCGACCTCACGAACCCGGCGAGGAGCGCCGCCGTTGCGAAGCCGTCCACGGTCCCCGTGTCAACGGGGATGGCGGCGACCTCGTCCGCCCCCATCGCCACGGCGTGCTGGAGGATCTTCGTCGGGTCGGTGCCGACCGAAACGACGTGGATCGTACACTCCACCCCGGCGTCCCGCAGGCGCAGGGCACACTCGATCGCCTGCTCGTCGTAGGCGTTCATCAGCCGGGGAATCGACGTCTGGGTCAGGCTCTTGCCGTCGGCGCCGATGAGCAGCTTGCCTGCCAGCGCGTAGTTGTTCACCGCGTCCGGATCGAGCACTTCCT
>JBBITY010000117.1:0-9013 GCA_037440565.1 Desulfurellales bacterium | reverse complement strand
GGGTCGCGCAGGAGATCGAGGTCGATCACGCGCATGTCGTGCGCGTTCGCAGCCGCGATCTTGCGCTCGGCCACGGCGCGCATGCCGGCGGAGCTGTCGGCCAGCGTGATCGGCCCGAGCGCATCGCGCAGGCAGAATGACAGCAGGCCCGTGCCGGCGCCGTACTCCAGCGCCCTCATCGAGCGGCGCAGCGGCACGGCGCGGCGCATGGCCGCCGCCACCTCCTCGGCGCGCTTGATCTTGACGGGGTCGTCCCAGGTTTCCGCGCGCGCATCGAAATCGGGGATCAGCGGTTGAGACATCGCAATGAGCTCCCTGGGCGCCTAACGCTTGTTGTCGAGCGCCTCGGGCATCGCACGGTGCCCGCCGTCGGTGGTGATGAGGCGCAGCTTGAACAGCCAGCGGCCGTCGCGCTTGACCAGCTCGTCGTGCTCGCGGCCCTGCTCGATGATCTGCGGCAGCGAGCTCACGGTCTCGCTGTACACGCCGGTCCAGATCGCATCGGCAGTCGCGGACTCGCCGCTGAGGTGGATCCGCAGATTGGTCAGCAGCATGTGGAACGTGCCGCCGTGGGGCAGCGTGGCCCCGGCCTTCTTGTAGAGATCGGCGATCCCCTGCGCGCCCGAGGCGGTGAATCCGTCGACGTTGAGTACGCCCTCGGGGAGATAGTACGCGCCGTAGTCGGATTTGCCGCTGCCGAGGCTGCTGTAATAGCCGACCAGCAGATCCTCGATCGCGGCGCGGTCAGCGAGCGTGGCCAGGGTGGCATCGGCGGCGGCGGCCGGCGCTGCCGGCGTGGCCAGCAGCATCGCCGCGAGCGCGGCACTGATCAGAGCGGTCGTCAGCTGCGCGGAAGCAGGTCGCGACATGCTAGTTCCCCTTATCTTGTATCGGCATGCGGCCCGACCCGCGGACGTTACTGCGCCGTCAAGCCGCCGTCCACGAGCAGCGTGTGACCGACCATGAACGCGGCGTCGTCGGAGGCGAGGAACAACACGGCCCGGGCCATCTCCGCGGGACTGGCCATGCGGCCGATCGGTGTCTGCGCGATCGCCCGTCGCTCGACCTCCGGATCCTTGAACCACTGCTCCAGCATCTCGGTGCGCGTGCCGCCCGGGCACAGCGCGTTGATCCGGATGCCATCGCCGATGTGATCGAGCGCGGCGGATCTGGTCAGCCCGACCACGCCGTGCTTCGTGGCGCAGTAGGCCGTGACGCCGGCGGTGCCGATGACGCCGCCGACGGATGCGGTATTGATGATGGCGCCGCCCCCGGAGCGCTTCATGGCCGGGATCTCGTGCTTCATGCACAGGAAGACGCCCGTGAGGTTGACGGCGAGGATGCGCTGCCATTCCTCTTCCTCGACGGCGGCGATCGGGGCCACGCGGATATTGATGCCGGCGTTGTTGAAGGCGACATCCAGTCGCCCATACAGGTGCAGGGCGCGCCCGATGCCGGAACCCCCGCCGGTGACCAGCACGCTCTTGTTCTCGAATCGTCCAGCCATCTTCAGTCCCCCGGGCAAGGATCTCATCATTGCACAGGTGCGGGCGGGGCGGCGTGTGCGATGATGCGCGATGGCACAAGCGGGGGGGCAGCAGCATGAGCCGGTATCTCGGCAGGTTGCAGGTCAGGACCGTGCGCGAAGGCGACGGCGAGATTCCGATGCAGGTCGCCCTGCCGGGCGTGGCGGGTGCGGATCTGGCTGAGCTGCGGCCCTGGTATTGGAGCAAGGAACTCTCGCTGGATCCCGAGGCGGCCGTGTTCCACATCGAGGTACGCAGCTACGTGCTGCAGGCCGATGGCCTGAATGTGCTGATCGACACCTGCTGCGGCAACGACAAGCAGCGCAGCGTCGCCTGGGCGGACCGGCTGCAGACGGAATGGCTCCTGAATCTCGCTCGCGCGGGCTTCGAGCCCGCGGACATTCATCTCGTCCTCTGCACGCATCTGCACGCCGACCACGTCGGCTGGAACACGCGCCTCGAGAACGGGCGCTGGGTGCCGACCTTTCCGAACGCCCGCTACGTGTTCAGCCGCAGGGACTTCGAGTTCTTCGGCCGGCAGACGCGCGAGGCGCACAATCGGGAGGCTTACATCGACTCGGTGCTGCCGGTGGTCGAGGCCGGACTGGCAGACATCGTGGAGAGCAAGCACTGCGTGCACCGCGAGATCGAGGATGGCATCTGGCTCGAGGATGCCGCCGGCCACTCACCGGGCAACGTCGTCGTGAACGCCCGGCGCGGCGGGTCGCGCGTGGTGTTCACGGGCGATGTCATCCATCATCCGATCCAGCTGGTGCGGCCGGACATCGCCTTCTTCGCCGACGAGAGTCCGGCCGAAGCCTGCGCCACGCGGCAGCGGCTGCTCGCGCAATGTGCGGACGACGGAGCGGTGCTGCTTCCCGCGCACTTTCCCGACCCACCCGCGGGCCGCGTACGGCGGGCCAGGCGCAATTACCGCTACGACTTTGTGGAACTGCGCTCCGCCTGAACCTGGTGGCGCCCGGTGGCTGCGCCCCCCCCCCGCTGGGACGGCAGGAGCGCAGGCCAAGCGGACGCTGCAGCCTCATCGCCCGCCGCTTCTGCCGCGCGCACCGCGGCCTCCAGGCCGGCACGGCGCCGCGGTGCATCCTTGAGGGCCTGTGTCAGTTCGCGCAGCGCCTCGGCCGGCCGGTGCTGGTCCAGCAGCAGTTGCCCCAGCTGTTCGCGCGCCGGGATGATCGGGCCCGGCGTGACGGGGAGCTTCTCGAGCGCGTCCTCGGCATCCGCCGCCGATCGCAGCAGCGCAACGGCATCACCCGCGTGCCCCGTGGCGCTCGCGCTCCACGCGCGGGCTTCCTTGGACAGAACACCAATCTGGTTCGCCCAGTAGTCGTCACCGCGGGAGCGCGACTGTGCCTCGCAGGTCTCGATCCGGACGATATCCGCGGCGGCGAGATCGACGCGCCCCAGGCGCGCATGGGCAAGCGCCCGGGCCCAGTGGGTCATGGCGGCAACGTGGGGCGCCGAGCCGGGCAGCGGCTCCAGTGCCGCGGCGTCGCTCCAGCGTCCGCGCTCGATCGCCAGCCTGACGGGCATGGCAGTCGCCGCGTAGCCGACCTTGAAGTCCTTCGCGAGCAGCGGCCCCATGGCGCGCAGCTGCTCGACGATGTGCTCGGCATCGCGCTCTCTGCCACGCTGCAGATAGGCATAGGTCAGATAGTCCATCGCGTGCAGCGCTTCGCCGACATCGCCCTGCTCGTGGGCGGCGCGTCGCGCCGCTTCGTTCGACGCGATCGAATCGTCCCACAGGCCGAGACGCGTGAAGATGTGCGACGGCATGTGCAGGGCGTGCGGCGCCGATGGCGCGATCTGCGCGTAGGCCCGCGCCGCGGCCAGCCCCAGCGGCGCGAGCTCCGTGCTGTCGTAGGCGTGGATGAGGTAATGCGCCACCCCGGGATGATCGGGCTGGCGGCGATAGATGGGCTCGAGTATTGCGGCGGCGCGTTTCTGATTGGCGTGCGATCGATCCGTCGGCGGGGCGGTCGCGATCAGGGCCAGTGCATGGAGGATCTGCACCTCGTCGTCCCGGGGGAAGTTCAGCGCCACCGACTGCATGGCGCGCTCGTACGCCTGGGCGCGAGCCGCGTGGTGCGCCGGATCCACGTCGCTGAAATAGGCGGCCGCGGCATCGATCAACTCGCGCTCGCGGCTCGTGCGCGCGCCGATGCGCTGCGCCGCCAGCAGTTCCTCCCGGCCGCGCTGCAACGCGTCCGCTCCCGGTGGGCTCCACAGCTGATGGAACGCCGACATCGCCGAACCCCAGTGGGCCATGGCACAGCCCGTGTCCTCTGCGGCGATCGTGCTGAATTCCCTGGCCGCGAAGTCATAGGCGAACGAATGCAGCAGCGCCATCGCATGATCGAAGCGGCCCTGAACGGCCGTGGCACAGGACGTCTCGAAGTGCACGGTGCCGAGCTGGTCCGGAGGCGGGTGGCTGTGCATGGGCTCGCTGGGCGCTGCGTTCGCGATTGCCGACGCGAGGATCAGCGCGGTGATCAGCAGGGTTCTCATGGGCCCCTCCCCAATGGGATGCGGTGGCGGCGTAAGGCGAGTGGTCCGTGCCGGTCACACCGTGACACCTTAGCACCGAAGGGATTGGGCGCACACCCGACGCGATCGCACTGATCGTCGAAGAGGCCCAGGCCGCGACCCGGGCCAGGACGAAGGGCAGTGCACGGGAAAACACCCATCGCTGGCAGCTCAGCCTCTGGAGAGCCGATCGACGATCCTCAGCATCTCGGGAGCCCGGTGCTTGCCGGCCATGCGGCGTACGTCGCGCGTCGCCGCGCCCAGCTCCATGCCGGCGGCCGTGACGAAGAGCGGCTGGCGCGACCTGCCGCGCAGCACCTGTGCGACGACGTCGCAGGATCGGGCGTCCGCGAAGGCGGTCTTGGCGACGCCGACGACCGGTATGCGCCGCCCCGGCGCATCATGAAGATGGGCCCCGAGACCGGGGCGCCGGGCGGACGACAACCAGACGTGGCCGTCCACGACAACGATCTGCGGCAATGAAGGCAGCAGACGAAGCACGGAGAGCAGGCACGGCAACTCGCGGCGATAGAAGCTGCCGGGCTCGTACGCTTCCACGTGCTCGATGTCCCGGACGTAGGTCGAGCTGGGCAATTCGGATTCCCAGGAACCGGCCAATACGCAGGCCGCGCGTGCTCCTGTATCTCTGTAGCCGACGTCCAGGAATGCGATTGTCACCGTGCCCCCATCGGCAAGCATGCCGAAGCGAGGCTGCTCGGCGCGGCACGGCCTCAATGCGCTTGCGACGCCGCCGCCAACGCGGCGTCGAATGCCGGATCGGAAAACAGCTTGCCGAGGAGCTTCTGCACGGTCGCGCCGTAGTTGTCCAGCGCCGCCGATGTCGCGACGACGCCCGCGAACGAGGAGTCCCACTCGTGATCCTGGACGATGGAATTCCGGTAGATTACCTCCTCGCCGCGCCTGAGCGTGAGATCCGCGCCCACGCTCGCCGCTCCCCGGGCGTAACCGGAGTTGAGCCGGTTGCGCGTCAGCGCACCACTCAGCTGCAACGGGCTGACCGGGTCGCAGGACCCTGACTTCCGCAGCTCGCTGATGACAGCCTCGCGCAGAAAGGCGGCGTAGCCGCCAGCGCCAGCCTCGATGCCGACACCGCGCGCCGACAGCATGTGGTTCTCGACGCCGGGCGCCGCGGTGAATTCCCCAACGCTCAGCCGACGATCGATCTTCAGCAGCAACTCGGCGTTGTCGATGGACGGCTGGTACTGTGCCGGCACGGAGACGCATGCCGTCAGCGCGGACACCGCGGCGCCCAAGCACAGCGCGCGTCGGATTATGGCACTACGCCTGGTCCGCGAAGGCGTGCTGCTCGTCGAGCTGTTTTAGCGCATGCCACACCAGCTGATCGACCACTTGGTTGATCGCGTCCATGGTGGCCATGGGCTTTGCGCCCGGAGGCGGCCTGTGGTTGCCCACCGTGGAATGTAGGGCGTGACTGACGGTCGTCTCCACGCTGCGGCCATTGAGGGCATACGAGGCCGTGCAGACATAATTGTCGGTGACCAGCGATCCGGCCAGGCCGAACGTCAGGCCGGTTCCGAGGCCCTTCGCAGCCGCTTTGCTCGCATCCCCCACGTCGTTGATGTTGATCTTGAGCAGCCCGGTCGCGGGTTGACCCGCGGTGGAGGAGACGGCGCCGAACATTCCGGACTCGGCGACGGCCGCCACGACGCGTCCCTGCAGCGCGCTGGTTCCGCGCGCGTTGGCATTGCCGTTGGTCTTGAACTCGAACAGTACGGTGACCGGCTTGGGAGCGTTGACCGTCGGGAGGTCCGACCGCGCGAGGACCGGCAGTGCCGGGTCGACGAACGACTTGACGCTGATGCATCCGCCGAGCAACGCGCTCAGCGCGAGCGCGACGGCCGTCCTTCCAACTCTCGTCGGTGCGAACCTCATGGTACCCCTCCCCAGGGTCGGTGTTGCCGTTCTTCTTCTCGGGCTTCAAGCCGGTTTGTACGCAGGCGGCGCGCGGTGCGCAAGATTTGCCGCGGTATCTCGTCGGGCTGGCGGAGCAGATTTGAGGAGCCCGTAGCTAAGGCCGGTTCGGTCCCAATCCCGGCATCGGAGACGGCGTGGGTCAAGCCGGCTCTATTGCGCGCGCCACAGCCGGTACTCCGAGGGATGAAGGCGAAACCGCGCGATGTTGCCCTCATGCAGTCCGGCGACTTCTCGCAATACCAGCTGCGTAAAGGCTGGAAGGTCCGCAGCATCCACCATCGGACGGGCCAGGCGCGCGATTTCGGCCTCCGTCGGAGGGATGTGCCGGCGGACGATGTCGCCGACGACTTCGATCAGCGCCGTCCGGTAACGGAGACGGAACGGGTCCGGCTCAGGAAGTGAATCGCGCACGGTCTTGTACTGGCGGGCCGAACGTTCATAGGCCCAGACGTAGACGTCCCGCAGCAGTTCGACCCGATTCAGCTCGTAGACACCAATGAGGCCGTCGACATAGGACTGCTCCGGCACGTCGAGAAAGGACAGCGGCACCAGATTGCGCCGAATCAGCGGGATGTTCGACGCGAGTCTCGATGTGCGTTTGTTGACGTCGACAAAGGGTTGCAGGTAAGGAATGTGTACCATGAGAAAGAACGACTGCTCGAATGGATCGCGGATGGCGCCTCCGGTATCGACGAGACGCGAGAACATCTCCTCGATCAACAGAGGCATGGCGGTGGGCATGTAGCTCGAGGCCGCGATGGCGACAGGGACCGTGCGCAGGCGACCCGCGTCTTGAGGATCATCCAGCAAATTGTCCGCCAGCAGTGCGTGGAGATTGGCAATCGTGTAGTGGTTGACGCCAAGCTCTTCAGCCGCTTCGACGAGGAGCTCGATCGCGGCCTTATGGTTAAGGATCATCTGCGTTTCCTTGGCGTCCTTGCCAACGGCCGCTGTGCCCCGCTCGATGAGCTCCTGGGTGTCCAATAGAGAGTAGGTGTTGCCTTCCAGGCGACTCGACGACCAGGAGAGGTCGATCAGGAGCCGGTTCAGTATCTCGCGCGCGTAGGTTCCCGCTGGACGATCGCCATCGGGTGTACGGCCCAGTTGGTGCAAGTGGGTCTTGAGCACATCGGGCAGATACGCGGTTGTGTTGGGAACGTAGCTCTCGAGAAATGCGCGCTGGTAGCCGACGGGTGGGCGGTCCGCCAGGGGTCGACGGACGAACGCCTGTATCTCCTGGCCAGCCTTGGAGACTGGCACGCTCGGGCGGACTTCCACTGGCCCGGGGGCAACGCGCAGAGCGCCGGTCTTCGGCTCGAGTCCGTGTACTCCGGACGCTGCGAGGGCGCTGAAGTAGTGGCGACCGCGGCGGATGCCTTCCGCCCGTATGACCTGCTGTCGCGTCCACTCATCGAGTCGGCGCTGGAGAGTCCGGCGGCTCACGACGCTTCGGAACGAGCTTTCAATCTCGGCGAGCGTCAGCCCCTCCGGGTGCCGCCATAGAAGGGCATTGACCCGGTCGAATAAGTCGGGCGGCAATCGCTTGGGCATGGCTGCAATGGCGCAATTCGGCTTAGTGCGCCAATAGATACGCTTATATGGCGCATTAATCAATTTTATGCGCCAAAATACATAGTTGGCGCAAGATGCCCGCCTGCAAACTGATCTTGTCGGCTGGCGCGTTCGAGCCCGGCCGCGGAAGCAAGCACACGAGCACACGAGTATCTGGCGCACTGGTCGCCGTGCCCGGCAATGGCTGATTCCGCCGCCGATGCTAGTCTTAGTGAATGAGGCTGAACCGCCCGTCAATCTCGATTCCCACGGCCAGCCGAGTCGCGGCGGTATCTGGTCGGCGGAGATGAATCACTCCCGCTTGAGGTCAGGATGACGTGAAGGGGACCAGGACCGTCGCGAGTTTCCGGCGCCTGCGAGCGCAACCTACCTGGAGTTTGCTGGCGGCCGACAATGGGCCGATCGTGCTCGCATTGCTGCAGGCTCACCTGCTCGAGAGCGAACGCAGCCTTCCCGCCTCGATATTCCACGACCGCATCGCGCGGGACCTGGAGGAGCTGCGGGCGCAGGGCGTCGACCTGCCTCAGACCGCGCAGGTCTACGTCGCGCAGTGGCTCTCCTCGGGCTACGTCGAGCGGCGATTTCCCGCCGGCGCAGCGGAGGAGCAGTACGAGCTCTCCTCGGCGGCGGCGACTGCCATCCGTTTCATTGCGAGCCTCGCCGAACCGCGCACGGCCGCTACGGAGAGCCGTCTCGCGGCCGTCATTCATCAGCTGGCGCGGCTCGCCGACGGGACGGATCCCGATCCGCAAACGCGCGTCGCCAAGCTGCTGACGGAGCGCGACCGGATCGACCGTGAGATCGAGGCCGTCCGCGAGGGGCGGGTGAAGCCCCTGACCGACGCACGGGCGCTAGAGCGCATCCGCGAGATCATCGCCCTGGCTGACGATCTGGTGGAAGACTTCCATCGGGTCCGCGAGCGCTTCGAGCAATTGAACCGGCAACTACGCGAGCGAATCATGGACAGCGAAGGCAATCGCGGCGAGGTCCTGAGCGCCCTGTTCGCCGGCGTCGATCTGATCGGCGAGAGCGAGGCCGGCCGCACCTTCGCCGCATTCTGGCGCCTGCTCACGGACCCGGAGCAAAGCGCCAGCCTGGAGCAGGCACTCGATCAGGTGCTCACCCGGGAGTTCGCCGGGCGGCTCGAGCCGCGCGAGCGGCGCTTCCTGCTGCGGCTGACGCGCGCCCTGCTCGAGCAGGGGGGCTCCGTACACGAGGTGCTCCAGAGCTTCGCCCGCAGCCTCAGGCATTTCGTCCAGAGCCGGGAATATCTCGAACAGCGAAGGCTCAATCAGGCGCTGCGCGAAGCACAGAGCGCGGCGCTCGCGCTGAAGGAGGACGTCAAGCTGATCGAGCCGCTGGCTTGCACGTTGCAGCTCAGCAGCGGCCGGGTACGCTCGCTGTCGCAATGG